>NZ_LXYF01000104.1:0-3717 GCF_002894065.1 Sphingobium sp. SA916 | reverse complement strand
AACAAGCTTGAGATGCTTGCCCCGGCGGTACGGCGCCACCTGCATCATCATTCCGAAAAACGGATGCCAAGGGTAGACGACCATATCGTGACGCAAAGCGTATGCGGAATGTCGGTAAGTGGGCTCGCTTCGAACGGAATACAAAAATATCGCTGGAGTAGGGATCCCTGCCCAGTTCATGAGCGACAAGCGCCGAAAGCCTGTTGATCCCGGCACGAAAATCGATCGGCCCGGTCACCAGCACGACCTTGAGGTCGCTTTTATCGCCGAACATCACGTGCGCAGGGCCTCGCAAACCGCCCGAAGCATGTCCTTGTTCACCGTATCGCGAACAAAGATACGCGCGTCACCGATGGCGATCTCCAACTCACAATTGGCGCCGGTAGCACTGTCCTCCAGTTCAAGCGGCACGAACGAGATCGACTGCACCGGCGTGCGATCGCGAACCGTCCGGCGCCAGTTATGCAACAGGCCGCGGCTTACTCCATGCCGCCGCGCCACCGCGGCGATGTTCGCCCCCGGCTCGAAGCTCTCCGCCGTAATCCGCGCCTTCTCCCGCGGATCCCAGCGCCGGTTGCGCCGCTGCGGGCCAAGTATCGTTACAGCAGGCTCAAAAGCCGTGATCGCACTGTGCGGCACACCGTCACAATCCGAATTCGCACACGATGCCGCACTGTTCATATCTGCGGTCAAATCGGCTTGCGCCACCTCGTCGAGCATCAGCAAAATCCCACTGCCATCAATGGCAGTGTCATAGGCCCTCAACACATGGCTGCCCATGTGGGGTGATCGCACCGCTAACCCCCGGATCGCTTCCAGTGCCACCTTCGCCTTGAAATCAGCGCTGTAGCGCTTCCTCGTCGTCTTCATTCCCGTGCTAGTCCTTCAGGTCGGGAGTAGCTTAACACTCTGTCCAGAAAACCGGGACCACCTCCGAGAGATGGCATTTCTCAATGCAGATCGATTCCTCTGCTGACCCAGGAAAGGCGGCAACGATTAGAGAGGCTAAGCCGACACAATCGGGTCGGAGGCCGCCTCCGATGCAAAACAGTCCCCTGCTATGGGGACTGTTTCTCGTTCGCACATGCGCCAATTACTTGGCAGCAACAGAACCGATCTGATGGACATACGTCTAACCTTGGCTGCCTTAGCGGTCCTCCTGACGCTGCGCCGCAAATGGGCGGCTGCCGGCGTCCATCGCCGAATGCGTCAGACGATTGCGCTCCTGCGGGCACCTGCGCTAATGTCCGGTTGGTGAGATGGAGAATGAGGTGAATGGTCCCCAGTAACCGGCTTCCAACGCGCGCAGCCACATCGTCGGACCGCAGCGTCAAGCGATCCCTCCCGATTTGGCGATAGTTTAGATCGACTTAAACGGCAGCCGTCGTGCCTCCTCGCGACGCACAAAATCATAAGGTAAACCCAATGCAGTGTGAGAGCTCTCATCCGACCGTCGCGTTGACAGAGCCAAGCGAGGAACCTCGGCCATGGGCTGCGATGACGATTGCCGTCGGGGCTGCGCTTGTCACGTGGGTGACACCAATCCTGTACACGCAGATGGTAGTCGAAGGACTAATGACAACCGCACAGATTGGTCGCGCGGCGAGCGTCGAGCTTCTGTGCGCCGCGGCAGCCAGTGCCATTACAGGTGCAAGATTCAGTACCGAGGGCCTGCGCCGGAAGTTGCTGTGCGCCACCATAATCTTTACGCTGGCGAATCTGGTTTCTGGCTTTGTCGGTTATCCGATGATCCTCGTGATGCGGGGTATCTGCGGGGCATGCTCTTCGGTCTTTCTGTGGTTTCTGTTCAATGTATTCGCGCGCTCGACCCGGCCCACCCAGCTTTATGGGATGTTCCTTGTCACTGAAGGGGTGCTCGGTCTCATCGTGGCGTCCGTGACGACAGGTGCTATCCTGCCGATGTTCGGTTCTCAGGGAGGCTACATCGCACTCGCGGCGTTTGGCGCAGTCAGTGTCGCGATGTGCGCCGCGGTGCCGAAATCCTTTGCCCCGCTTCCCCACGTGAAAATCGGCAGGAACAAACCAACGGCAAGGGGCGCTCTTGGTCTCGCGGTAGCATTCATGTCTATGGGTGGGCTGCTGACGATCTGGGTGTTTGTCCCTGCACTGGCGCTTCAGCAAGGCTTGCCGGCCTGGGTAATGGCGACGGCTGTACCGGTAGCGCTGATTTGCCAGGTTCTCGGGGGCTTCGCCGCTACCTTTACAGGACATCGTTTCCCCATCCGGCCGGCGCTATTGGTAACCTATTTCTTGTTGGTCTGCGTGGCAGGCATCTGGATCGCAACCACTGCTTCGATGCTGTTCATTCTCTTGGCCGGCGGACTCAGCTTTCTTTGGATGTTTCAGGTTCCAATCACATTATCCTACTTGGTAGACCTCGATCCCACCCGGCGCAGTGTCCTGTTCCAGACAAGCTGCCAGCAACTTGGCTCAGCTTCTGGGCCGGCGCTTGGTTCGCTTTTGGTTGTTGGGGCTGACGTCCGCCACGCAATCCTGGTCGGTGCCGCTATGTTAATCACCGCGCTGTCCTTGGTCGTAGCCGAGACCATCTACGGGCGGCGACGGACAAAGTTGCACAGTCCGGAGGCCGCGCTGCTGACAATCCCGGCTGCGCAGGAATTACAGTCAGTCACAACTGCCAGAAGCGCCAATTAGAGCGGTTTTCGACCGCTTTGAATCGATAGGAGATTTCTCTCGGGGCCGATTACTGATTCTCATGTCCGAATTCGAGAGTGCGGACACAGGCTTTCAGTCGCCTTTTCGGCGTGAAGGGATATTGGCTGTGCAGGGTCGGGCGCGGCGGCAGTAAGACGACGGTTGATCAGACTCTGATACGCGGGTTGTATACCGCAGGACCGTGGTTCGTCTCGGGCCTGCAGGCCTGGAAAGCCTACCGACAATGCCTTTGTGGAAAGCTTCAATGGCCGGCTTCGCGATGAATGCCTGAACAGTAACCGAACGGCTGAGGCCGCCTGCCAGGAGGTGAGTTGAGCGGGTAAGAGACGTCGATAAGGACGTCGATAAGGACGTCCTTATCGAGAGCGAGGGACGGCGGTGGAGATATTGGGCCGGGAACGGCGTCGTCGATGGGCGGACGCGGAGAAGCTGGAGATCCTCGCCGCGGTGGGGTTGAACGGCGAGACGTTGGCGCGCGTTGCGCGGCGCTACGATGTGTCGCGAAGCCAGATTTATAATTGGCGCCGTCAGTTCAAGAAGCGAGGATTGCTGCCGACGCCGGTTGGGCCGACCTTTTTGCCGTTCGACATCGGCGCTCCCATGCTGAACGCGGCGCCCGCGCTCGAGGAGCGGATGGTCTCGCCCGCCATGGTCGAGCTGTGTCTGACGCAAGGGCGGCGCCTTCGCTTCGATAGTGGCATCGAAGGCGCGACCCTGACCCGCCTCATCCGGTCGGTGGAAGCTGCATGATCGGACCGGGAACCGGCGTAAGGGTATATCTTGCCTGCGGCGTCACTGACATGCGCAAAGGGATTTCGGGTCTCGCCATGCTAGCCCAGTCCGTGTTGCGACAGCAGGCAACCAGCGGCGCCGTATTCGCCTTTCGGGGACGGCGCGGCCACTTACCGACATTCCGCATACGCTTTGCGTCACGATATGGTCGTCTACCCTTGGCATCCGTTTTTCGGAATGATGATGCAGGTGGCGCCGTACCGCCGGGGCAAGCATCTCAAGCTTGTT
>NZ_LXYF01000103.1:0-4030 GCF_002894065.1 Sphingobium sp. SA916 | reverse complement strand
CATACAAGGCGGAAACAGCGTCGTCTGAGTGCGTTCCGCACCAACAATGAAGCGACCCATGCGATCCTCCAAACCGTCGGATCATACTACCATATCTACCGCGTTTTTACACAGTCTGGACCACTTGCAGCCGTAAATCTATGAAGGCACAACGCCCAAATGAAGACGCTGTTGATCGGATTTTTATTTTTCGCTGTTGCGTTTGATACGCCACCTGTGCTGGTCAGGCCGGAAATCGCGATACAAAAGATCGCAGCATGCGGATTCAAAAAGGTCGATTTAAAATTCGATGACACGCTTCAAGAAGATGTAATCGACGTTCTGGACGATGCCTCGATCTCTGACGAGCAACTGCGGTGCGCGGCGCTCGCCTCGCTCGCTTCAAATTACTATGTCACATTTCCTGCGCCGATAGAGAAGGCATATCAGCCGTTATATTGGAACCTGTCGCGTGAACAGGCAAAAGCTGATGCGAAGGCTTGGTTGGACAAGAAGGGGCTGCTCTCTCGCTTGCCGACCTACGATCAGAAACAATCTAACAGTTCGGCTTTTGCCCGCTCTCTTGAGAAGCTTTGCGGGCCGAAAGCCTCCGGAACCCTTAAACCGTTAAACGGTATGTCGACATTCAACGACAGCGCGCTTGCGACTGGCGCATTGGATGAGGAAACCCTCTGGTGCCTAACCAACGCAGCTATGGCCTCAGGCTATCCGCTAGGCTTCATCGGAAATGAGGCCCCTCCCGGCTCGCCGCATCGATAATATGCATGTGCAAAATCGACCATAGTAAGGCGGTAGCTATATTCGTTTCCATTCCTTAGAGCGGACATTGTATAAATCATTTTGGAGCGGCAGGAGTGGAAGATCCAGACTGGTATTCCGCATGGCGACATGAAGCGGTTCACCAACTCCAGGACAAGAACGCACTTCTGAAAGAGCGTTTCCGGCTCGGTGATTGGCCACGCTTCGACTACGAGCTTTCCCAACGCCAATTAGTTTTCTCGGAGAATGGGCAGTCAAGGGTAGTCGCTGACATCCAAGTTGTCGGGTCAACGAGCGCTAAGGCTGGCAACTGGCTTTGGGCGTGGGCGAACGAGCATTGGCCGCTGGATTGCATCGAAGACGCCGAACGCGCATGTCGTTTCGGCGAGGAGCACGGCATAGGTGAGCTGATCAGTGGGTATGTCGAAGATCAAGACCTGAACAGTCTTGGCTGGGAGCTTACGGCGATCACGGCTCGGATATGCGATGCGGTGGGTGCATACCGTCCTCCGCGAGACGAGGGAGGCGGCCTGTTTCTACTTTATCGAGATGTCCGCTGGGTTATCTAGCCGCCGTTAGGGCAGTCTGCTTTCAGAGCTTCCATTCCGAAAACGGTCATTCCACTTTCCACCCAGCGATCGTCGCTCCCGGCCTGCGAATCACCCCGCGCCGCCGATAAGCTGTTGGTCCGGTTCGGAATTGGAAAGCCGCCCAGCGGCAGGCGACCAAAAGTCAGTCATTCAATTGTAAATAAATCTGCTCCATGACCGGACTAAACTGGATTTCTTTCCGGCCCATACAAGGGGTCGGGAACAGTCCACGCATGGGGCAAATCTGAAAAATTACCCCACAAGTTCCACTCACCCTTAGCTGCATCAAACGATGCCAGTCCCCATTGGGGTGGATCAGGCCAGCCAAACCAATCCCGATCAATCAAAAACAAGGTTTCATTGCCAAACTCGGCAACGAACCCCGTTCCCGTCTTTCGCGCCCAATCGTGGTCGTCTCCGAGTGCGGATATCGCAGGCCAGTCGGTTAAGCCCGCCCGTCGCCAAGTAAGTGGCCAGCTTGCGCGTTCGCGATACCCCTTCTTCATAGAACGAGACCGCAAAAAAGCTCGCCTTCCATGGGTTTGATTCCAAGACATTTGCGATTGGGCCTCTGTCCGGTCCGCCCCTTTATGCTCCGAAAGCGGATAGTCCGCTACCTACCCTTTTTCGTCTTCCATTTCGGCCGTAGCCCTGGGTCGAGCGCAGGATGACGCATAACGACGCGGGCTAGAGGACTTCGCTCACCCGTTCTGGCGGCCGGGCGATCACCGCGCCCTTGTCCGTGATCACGATGGCGCGTTCGATCAGGATCGGGTGCGCGGCCATCGCGTCGAGGACGGCCTTGTCGTCCGACACGTCCAGGCCGATTTCCTTCACTATGCCCTCGCCCTTGCGGACGGCTTCCGATGGGCGGACGCCCGCCCTCTTCAGGACCGCCTCGATTTCGGCGCGGCTGGGCGGAGTCTTGAGATATTCGACGACCTCTACGTCGACCCCCGGTGCATTTTCCAGGATCGCGAGCGCCGCGCGCGACTTGGAGCAGCGGGGGTTGTGCCAGATGGTCGCCCTCATGCCTTCTTATCCCTCACGTTCCAGCCACTCTTCCAGCCACTTGATCGTGTAGTCGCCGTTGAGGAAGTCCGGGTCGGTCAGCAGCTTCTGGTGGAGCGGGATCGTGGTCTTCATCCCCTCGATCACATATTCCTCCAGCGCGCGGCGAAGGCGCATGATCGCGCCTTCGCGGGTGCGGCCATAGACGATCAGCTTGCCGATCATGCTGTCGTAATAGGGCGGCACCTTATAGCCCTGATACAGGCCGCTATCGACGCGGACATGCATGCCGCCCGGCACATGATAGCTGGTGACGGTGCCCGGCGAGGGCGCGAAAGTGCGCGGGTCTTCGGCGTTGATGCGGCATTCGATGGCGTGGCCGGTGAAGACCAGGTCCTTCTGCTCGACCGAGAGCGGCTTGCCCTCCGCCACGCGGATCTGTTCGCGCACCAGATCGACGCCCGTGATCATCTCCGTCACCGGATGCTCCACCTGCAGGCGGGTGTTCATCTCGATGAAGTAGAATTCGCCGTCTTCCCAGAGGAATTCGATGGTGCCCGCGCCGCGATAGGCCATGTCGGCCATCGCCTTGCGCACGACTTCGCCCATCCGGTCGCGCTCGGCGGTGGAGAGGACGGGGGAGGGCGCCTCCTCCAGCACCTTCTGGTGGCGGCGCTGGAGCGAGCAGTCGCGCTCGCCCAGGTGAATGGCGTTGCCGTTGCCGTCGCCGAAGACCTGGAATTCGATATGCCGGGGATTGCCCAGATATTTTTCCATATAGACGGTGTCGTCGCCGAAGGCGGCCTTGGCTTCGGAGCCGGCCTGCTTCATCAGCGTTTCGAGCTGGTCTTCGGAAGGCACGACCTTCATGCCGCGTCCGCCGCCGCCAGAGGCCGCCTTGATGAGGACGGGGTAGCCGATCTTCGCGGCGATTTCCTTCGCTTCCGCGATGTCGGAGATCGCGCCGTCGGAGCCGGGAACCAGCGGCAGGCCGAGCGCGCCGGCGGTGCGCTTTGCCTCCACCTTGTCGCCCATGATGCGGATATGTTCGGGCTTGGGACCGACGAAGGCGATGTTGTGCGCCTCCACGATCTCCGCGAACTGGGCGTTTTCCGACAGGAAGCCATAGCCCGGATGGATCGCGTCCGCGCCGGAGATTTCGGCGGCGGAGATGATCGCGGCGATGTTGAGATAGCTGTCCTTCGCCGCGGGCGGGCCGATGCAGATCGCTTCGTCGGCGAGGCGCACATGCATGGCGTCGGCGTCGGCGGTCGAATGCACCGCCACCGTCTTGATGCCCATTTCATGGCAGGCGCGATGGATGCGGAGCGCGATTTCGCCCCGGTTCGCGATCAGCAGCTTTTCGATGGCCATGTGTGAAGCGGCCCTTATTCGATGACGATCAGCGGCTGGTCATATTCGACCGGCTGGCCGTTATCGACCAGCACGGCCTTGACCGTGCCGGCATGGGGCGCGGTGATGGCGTTCATGACCTTCATGGCTTCGACGATCAGCACGGTGTCGCCCGCCTTCACGGTCGAACCGACGGCGGCATAGGGCGCCGCGCCCGGTTCGGCGGCGAGATAGGCGGTGCCGACGATGGGCGAGCGGATGGCGTTGGCGGCCACGGCCGGGGCGGCGGCTTCGGCTGGAGCGGGGGCGGCGGCCGG
>NZ_LXYF01000102.1:0-4335 GCF_002894065.1 Sphingobium sp. SA916 | reverse complement strand
TAATGCGCACTGGTCTTGGCGGCGACTTCCTCCGCCGTCACGCCCGGCGCGCATTCGATGAGGCGGAACGGGCTGTCATGGTCGGGCCGCTGGAACACGCAGAGGTCGGTGACGATCATGTCGACCACATTCCTGCCCGTCAGCGGCAGGGTGCAGGCCGGGATGAACTTGGGACTGCCGTCCTTGGACGTGTGTTCCATGACGACGATGATCTTCTTGACGCCCGCGACCAGATCCATCGCGCCGCCCATGCCCTTGATCATCTTGCCCGGGATCATCCAGTTGGCGATGTCGCCATGTTCCGAAACCTCCATCGCGCCCAGCACGGTCAGGTCGATATGCCCGCCCCGGATCATCGCGAAGCTGTCGGCGCTGGAAAAATAGCAGCTCTGCGGCAATTCGCTGATCGTCTGCTTGCCCGCATTGATCAGGTCGGCATCCTCCTCCCCCTCATAGGGGAAAGGGCCGATGCCCAGCATGCCGTTCTCCGACTGCAGCGTCACTTCCACGCCATCGGGAATATGGTTCGCCACCAGCGTCGGGATGCCGATGCCCAGATTCACGTAGAAACCGTCCTGCAATTCCTTCGCCGCCCGCGCGGCCATTTCGTCACGAGTCCAGGGCATGTTATTTCTCCCCATCGGCAGGCGCGGCCCACCTCTTGTCCAGCGGAAAAACCTCGTCGAAGCCGCCCTTGAGGCCGCTTCCATAAACCGGATTGGGCAGGACGAACCAGCCATTGCCCCACATCTGCGCGATCGCCGGCTGCATGGTCGCGGCACGCCGCGCCGTCACCGGCGGTCCGCCATTGAACAGGTCCGAAAAGTCGCCCAACTGGTCGCCGCCCATGGCGATGACGCAATATCGCGCCGCGATCGTCGCCCGCCGCCCGTCCTTGCGCGATCCCATGGCGTCGTCGCCGCTCAGGAACAGCGTCTGCCCATGCACGGCATCGCCCAGACCGGCCGCCTTTATGGCGCGGACGGTCGGCTCGACATTCCCGGCGGCGCGATTGGTGTTGAACACCACCGTCACGCCCATCTGCCGCAGCGCGCGCACCATCCGGTCCGCGCCCGGAACCGGCGCGACCGCAGCTTCGCCCGTCCTTTCCCACGCATCCCAGGCGGCCGTGTCGAATCCCCTGCCCGTCCGCGCTGCATGATATTCATAGCCGATGTTGAGCATCACCGTCTCATCGACATCGAAGACGGCGGCAAGGGGCTTTGCGCCGCAGGGCACGAAGCGCGGATCGTCAAGGCCTGCGCCTTCGGCCAGGATCACGCTGTCGGCCGGGCGCGCCTTCACCTTCGCCGCGACATGCGCCAGCAAAGCCTGATAGGCCTGGAGCGAAAGCGCCGAAGCCTCCCCCGACCCATAAAGATACTGCATCCCGGCCGGGGGCGTTTCGGGCGCGACCGGAACCGCCGCCGGCCGATCGGCCGAACAGCCCGCCAACATCATCGAAACCGCCAGGCCGACAGCCCCCCTCCCACTCGCGGGAGGGGTCGGGGAAGGGCATGTCACGTCAAACCGCCTCCCTCTGGCGGACGGTGCGGAATTCGATTTTCTTGTCGTAAGGCGCTCCGACGATCATGCGCTTGACGTAGATGCCGGGCAGATGGATCGCATCGGGGTCGAGGCTGCCGGTGGGCACCACCTCCTCCACTTCCGCGACGCAGATCTTCGCCGCCGTCGCCATGGGCTGGTTGAAGTTGCGCGCCGTCTTGCGGAAGATGAGGTTGCCGCTCTCATCGGCCTTCCAGCCCTTGATGACCGCCACATCGGCGAAGATGCCGCGCTCCAATATATAATCCTGCCCGTCGAAGCTCTTCACTTCCTTGCCCTCGGCCACCGCCGTGCCCACGCCCGTCCTGGTGTAGAAGCCCGGAATGCCCGCGCCGCCCGCCCGGCAGCGTTCGGCCAGCGTGCCCTGCGGGCAGAACTCCACCTCCAGCTCCCCGGCCAGATATTGCCGCTCGAACTCCTTGTTCTCGCCCACATAGCTGGAGATCATCTTCCTGACCTGCCGCGTGCGCAGCAGCTTGCCCAGCCCCTCGCCATCTACCCCCGCATTGTTGGAGGCGATGGTCAGATCCCTGACGCCCGAATCCCGGATCGCATCGATCAGCCGCTCGGGTATCCCGCACAGACCGAACCCGCCAGCGCACAGATGCATGCCGTCGAACAGCAAACCCTCCAACGCACTCGCCGCATCGGGGTAGAGCTTGTTCACCATCGCCTGTCCTCCTGCCGGGAATCCGCCCAAGGAGATAGAAGCAACCCGGCAAAGGGTCAATTTGCTGCAACGGCGAAAGCCGCAACCCCGCCGATACCACGACAACTCCCGCGCAGGCGCTCCAATGAGGCAGGCGGCTCATGACCGCCCCGTCCCGCCCCGTTCAGACACCATCCCAACCGGGCTCCTGCCTCCGCGGGAGCATGGCGCACCCTCTTGCCAGCGCCTCAGATCAGCCCAGCCAATGGACTTGAAGGATCGGCATACATGCGCTTCGCCATCCGCCCGGCCCGATAGGCCATCCGGCCCGCCTCGACCCCGGCCTTCATCGCGGCGGCCATCAGCACCGGGTCCTTCGCCTCGGCAATGGCCGTGTTCATCAGCACGCCGGTGCAGCCCAGTTCCATCGCCTCGGCCGCTTCGGAAGCCGTCCCCACGCCCGCATCGACCAGCACCGGCAGCCGGGTCCCTTCCACGATCAGCCTTATCGTCACCCGATTCTGAATGCCCAGCCCCGACCCGATCGGTGCGCCCAGCGGCATGATCGCCACCGCGCCCGCATCCTCCAGCCGCTTCGCCGCAATGGGATCGTCCACGCAATAGACCATCGGCTTGAAGCCTTCCCTGGCCAGTATCTCCGTCGCCCGCAGCGTTTCCACCATGTCGGGATAGAGCGTCCGCGCCTCGCCCAGCACTTCCAGCTTCACCAGATCCCAACCGCCCGCCTCGCGCGCCAGGCGCAAGGTGCGGATCGCCTCCTCCCCCGTGTAGCAGCCTGCCGTATTGGGCAGATAGGTGATCTTCCGGGGATCGATGAAATCCGTCAGCATCGGCGCCTTGGGGTCCGACACATTGACCCGCCGCACCGCCACGGTGACGATCTCCGCCCCCGAAGCCGCGACGGCCGCCGCATTCTGCTCGAAATCCCTGTACTTGCCCGTGCCGACGATCAGCCGCGAACGGAAGGTCCGGCCCGCCACGGTCCAGCCATCCTCATCCACCGCCGGGACATCGCCGCCGCCCGCGACCGGATGGTCGCCGCCGCCAACGAAATGCACGATCTCCAGTTCGTCGCCATCCTCGACGCACACCTGCGCCAGCGTCGATCGCGGCACCACCTCCAGATTGCGCTCCACCGCCACCTTCTCCGGCACGAAACCCAGTTCGCTCGCCAGCTCCGCCAGCGTCATGCCCGCACGCACGCGGCGATGCTCGCCATTGATATGGATGGACACGGTTCCGTCGACGCTCAATGCTCTGTCCTGTCAAACAAGGTGTCTCGACTTGGCGCGACACGAAGGGCTAAAGATCAGCGCGCATATAGGGGCGTCGACGCCCCACCCGCAACCATAAGGGGACCGCCATGGCCGAAACGCGCAAAATCTATGTCCTGAACGGTCCCAACATCAACATGCTCGGCACGCGGGAGCCTGAAATCTACGGCTATGACACGCTGGACGACATTGCCGAGCGGATGGAGGACGCCGCCAACCGCGCCCATGTCGAGATCGATTTCCGCCAGTCCAACCATGAAGGCCATCTGATCGACTGGCTGCAGGAGGCGCATGCGGAGGGCGCGCACGCCGTCATCCTCAACGCCGCCGGCCTTACCCACAGCTCCGTCGCGCTGCACGACGCGATCAAGGCCATCACGGTCCCGGTGATAGAGGTGCACCTCTCCAACCCCCACCGGCGCGAGGAATTCCGCCACAAAAGCTATGTCGGCATGGCGGCGAAGGGGACCATCGCGGGCTTCGGCGCCCTGTCCTACATGCTCGCGCTGGAGGCGGCGCTCGAACTGTAACTCGACGCACATAAGTTGCGCTCCGGCGCAAATGCGCATAGGCGCGGGCATCGGAACACGAAATTCACCGTCCAGGGACTGAAAATGAACGACAAGGCTGAAAAGGGCGCAATGCAGGTGGACGTACAATTGGTGCGCGATCTCGCCGCGCTGCTCGACGACACCAACCTGACGGAAATCGAGGTGGAGGACGGCGACCGCAAGATCCGCGTCGCGCGCAAGGTGGGCGGCGGCGCCGTCACCTATGCGCCCCCGCCCGTCGCCGCCGCTCCGGTCGCCACGGCCGCGCCGGCCG
>NZ_LXYF01000101.1:0-4927 GCF_002894065.1 Sphingobium sp. SA916 | reverse complement strand
GGCCACTAATCCCATAGCGCCGGCCCAGTCAGCGAGTGCGCTCAATCCGGCTTCAATGAGGTCGCGCACAGCGCCAAGATCGCCCCTCAGCGCCGCGCGACCTCACAGAAACCTCTGGATTCACGTCGGGCATGATCTCTGATTCGGAATCCGTGCTGGTGAAGGAGGCCAGCATGGATGGCTCAAGCTCTCTCGATGGATTTGCGCTCGCGCCTTCTGGCTGCGGTTGATGGCGGGATGAGTTGCCGTGCAGCGGCAAGCCGGTTTGGTGTTGCGCCTTCGACAGCGATCCGCTGGCAAGCGCAGCGGCGCGAGACGGGCGAGTTCGCCCCAAAACCGCAGGGTGGCGACATGCGATCCCGGCGGGTTGAGGAGCGCGCGGCGGATATTCTTGCCCGCGACCGGGCCGATAGTCGAACAGCACGATCGGTTGTTCGCTGTCCTCACCGCTGCGGTAGGCCCACATATACGAGGTTGTCTAATCGCATCTGCTTCGTCAAGGCGGGGCAGAAACAGAATATCGTTCCGCGCAGGCGTTGGCAGCGCGACGGTCAATCTTTTGTATCACTCTTTCCAGTCATCGTTTATTCGCGTGAGGATAATCGTATGCCGGGAGCAGGGTTGTCTCCGCGGTCGGCATGAGCCGCCGCATCATGGGTCTTCGCGAGCGAGGCCTTCCAATGTGCTGAGCGCAGTCTCTTGCGAGTTGCAGCCTCGGTATGCGGAATGGCCTGACCCACGTCCACGGCAGGGACGCCTCGACGCGTCCGATGACGACGCGCTGAGAGTAGTAGGCCGGCAGGCTCCTATTATGCGGAAACGCCGGCCGATCTGTTGAAAGCTTCTCCCGTCTTGAGCATGCTGTGCATGATGACCGCGAGTTTGCGCGCCACCGCGACGGTAGCACGCTTGAAGCCCAGCCGTTCTACCAATCCAAGTCCCCAGTTTTTAAGGTCGCTTTCAATCCTGGTCCGGGTAAGGAGTGCCACCGCCGCCTCATAGAGCAGCCCGCGCAGATAATTGTCGCCCCTTTTCGAAATGTGACCATCTCGATCGATCTCACCAAACTGATAGCGGCGTGTGGTCAGACCTAGCCATGCCCCCACGGAACGCGACGTGCGGAAGTTATTGGGGTCTTCGATTGCAACGAGATACGAGACAGCTGTGACAGAGCCCACGCCTGGGATCGTCATAAGCAGCTGTGTTTCTCGGCTTTTTCGCCTCCCGCAATCCCGTGTCGGGAAGATCGGCGGCGGCCGCCTCGTCGATATCGTCGTGATCTTCGTCTGCATCGCTCTCATGGGCGGCCTGCTCGGCTTCATTGAAGACACGATCCATGTGTTTTTCGCTGCGCGGCGTGAAGCGGTGCAACCGCGCCAGCGCCAGTTCCTTCGTAGACAGTCGGTGAGGACCGCGGATCAGGCAGCTTCGCGTTGATCCTCTGCGGTGCGCCAGTTCCAAGGAAGCAGTTCAAGGAGACGGTTCTGGGGGATGTCGGCGATCCGCGCGAGAACGTCGGCAAGCCAGGCCTGTGGATCGATGTCGTTGAGCTTCGCCGTGCCAATGACGCTCAGCATGAAGGCGGTGCGCTGGCCGCCGCGATCTTAACCAGCGAAGAGCCACGATTTTCTTCCCAGGGCCATTTCGCAGACATTCTGCCCATGTCGGGCACGATGTTGTCGTCTGGTATCGATGGCATCCATATTTCGAGCGCACGGTGCGATGCGAGTATACCGAGGAGCGCGCGAACGGCAGAGTCGCGCACACTGTGGTGAGCCCCGGCGAAGTCATCGTAGTTCCGGCTTGGATGTTGGATCGGGAGGTGTGCGATGCGTTCAGCTTGGGTAGCCCTCGGGTTGCCGTAGATGCGTTGACCGATCTCCATAGTCTCTTGATCGACGCGGACCTTCGTAATGCCCTGCTGAGCGGTTTGAACGCTCAGGAGGTAAACGATGAAGACCTTGCCCCCACCAACGCGGCTGCCGGCGCTGCGCCAGTTGATCATGCCGCTCCGGGATGGTTCGGGCGGCTGCTTTCCGTAGGATGGCCTTTAGTTTCGAGAAGGCGTTTTCGATCGGATTGAAGTCGGGACTATATGGCGGAAGGAAGAGCATGCGCGCGCCGACTGCTTCGATCGCCTCGCGGGCTGCCGCTGTTTTGTGAGCCGGCAGATTGTCGAGGATGACGATGTTGCGTATTCCGACGAAGCCGGCCACTTATTCCGACACGAAGCCGGCCACCGCACCGATTTGAAGCCGGCCACCATTCCGATCTGATGTCGGCCATTTGGGCGGCTCGTGCGGATCGTTTTTGTTGATGTCTTAAACGGTCTGGTGTGGTCAAGCTTCGAGTGGCGAGGCGCGCCTTTTGCGGAGGCTCTCGCCGGTCAGATCGATGCGATAAGCATTGTGAACGACGCGATCCAGGATGGCGTCGGCCAGGGTCGGATTTCCTATTATTTCATACCAGCGGTCCACGGGGATTTGGCTCGTGATGAGGATAGAACCGCGATCGTAGCGGTCCTCGACGATTTCGAGCAGGTCCCGGCGACGGTCGGCACTGAGTGCTTCGGGCCCCCAGTCGTCAATGATGAGCAAAGATGCGCGCGACAGCGCGCGTAGCATTCTGGCGTAGCGGCCGTCGTTCCTGCCAAGCGCCAGCATGTCGAACAGTTGGGAGGCACGGTGGTAGGCCACGGGCAGGTCTTCCCGGCAGGCCTTCTGGCCAAGGGCACAGGCGAGGTAACTCTTGCCCACACCGCATGGCCCCGTGATCAGCAGATTGCGTTTCGAGCGGATCCAGTCGCACGATCCCAGTTTGAGGAACAGGCTGCGGTCGAGACCGCGGGGTGCCTGGTAATCGACATCCTCCAGACTGGCGTCGTGGCGCAGGCGAGCGGCCTTGGCCCGGCTTTCGAACCGCTTCTGGCGCCGCACGCTGACCTCCTGGTCGAGCAGCAGGCCCAGCCATTCGGCATGGCCCAGGGCGCGGGCTTCGGGTTGGGCGTCCAGGCTCTGGAAGCTCCTGGCCATGCCGGTCAGGCCGAGTTCGTTGAGAAGATTGAGCGTAGGGTGAAGCAGCATATTCGATGTCCTTTCAATGGAAGTAGAGCGGTCCGCGCACATTGGCGTGGCTATCGATGCTCGCGCCCTCCTCCGCGGGCACGACGAGATCGAGGTTGTGGGTCAGGATGGAAGCGACACTTTTGGAGTTCAGCGCGCCGATCGCGAGGGCGTAGGCCGACACGCTCTCGACACGGGCCTTCTCAAGACCTTTGTAGAGCCGCAGCACGCCCATGCAGGTGCGGAAGCCTTGCTCAGGATGCGGGCGACGGGCCAGAATGGCGATGATCAGCCCCTGGGTGTTCGGGCCGATCTGGGCGGCCCAGCGCTCAAAGCGTTCGGGCGACCAATCGGCATAGTGCCGATGGGCCGCTGGCATATGTTCAACCTTGGTCCCGTGGCGCCGGGCGCCACCATATCGCCGTTGATGCGCAGCGATCCGTTGCCCTTTGTGGAAGAGCTCGACCGTGCTCGAGGTGATGCGGGCATCGACCTGCTGGCGGATCAGCGCATGGGGAACGGAGTAGTAGAAGCCTTCGACCTCGACATGATAATCGAGCCCGACGCGGACCAGTTTCCACTCGGCATATTCATAATCTGTCGGCGGCAAGGGCCTGAGCGCAGGCCGATCCAGGGTCTCCAGCAGGTCCGCGCGACTGACGCCGAGCTTGCGCATCGGCCGCGTGTTCATCTGTGCCATCACAATGCCGACCGCCGCGTTCGCTTCGTCCAGGGAGAAGAAGGTCTGATTGCGCAGCCGGCCCAGAATGTAAGTCTGGGCAAAGCGCACACCGGCTTCCACGGCCGCCTTGTCGCGGGGCTTTTTCGGCCGCGCCGGAAGTACGCCTACGTCGTAATGCGCCGTCATCCGCCCGTAGCTGCGGTTGATCTCCGGGTCGTAGAAGGACGCCTTGTTCACCCCGCTTTTGAGATTGTCGGGCACGAGGAGCCTGGGCACGCCGTTGAGATGGGCAAACAGCCGGACGTGCGAGCCGATCCAGTCCGGCAGGGCTTGCGACCAGGTCACCTCGGCGAAGGTGTAGTTCGACGCCCCCAGCACCGCGACGAAGATTTCCGCCATCCGGATTTCGCCGGTCACCGGGTCGGTGATCCCCAGCCGCTTGCCGGAATAGTCGACGAACAGCTTGTCGCCGGCCACATGATGTTGCCGCATCACCGGCGACAAGCGCTGCTGGAAAGCCCGCAAAAGCTCACAAAAGCGCGAATAGCCATAGCCCTCGGGACAGGCCTGACGATATTCCTCCCACAAGATCATCATCGTGACCGCCGGCCGCCGCAGCTCGCGAACCAGTTGACCCCAGTCAGGCTCCGGGCGCTTGCGTACGCCCGCGCCAGCCCCGCCACCTGGGCGTGCAAACAGTCGCGCCTCCAGCACCTCGTCAGTCAGATCATCGGGCAACGGCCAGAACAGCTGCGCCGCCGCCGCGCGCTTCAGCGCGTCCTGGACCGTACTGCGCGCCGACGCCCCCTCGTGATGCAAGCGCATGATACGCCTTAGTTGTCGCATGGTCAGCATTCTCCTGGCTGGCATCAAGCCTCCTGTCCTCGTTCAAAGGACCAGGCTCATGCCTCAGTTGCTGACCCGCTCGGCTGCCCTCTCGCGCCAAACTCGGTGGCCGACTTCCCGTCGGTACGGTGGCCGGTTTCCTGTCGGAACGCTGGCCGGCTTCACATCGGTACGGTGGCCGACTTCAGCCCGGAATGGTGGCCGGCTTCGCGTCGGAATCCAGAGGTTTCTGTGAGGTCGCGCGGCGCTGAGGGGCGATCTTGGCGCTGTGCGCGACCTCATTGAAGCCGGATTGAGCGCACTCGCTGACTGGGCCGGCGCTATGGGATTAGTGGCC
>NZ_LXYF01000100.1:0-5075 GCF_002894065.1 Sphingobium sp. SA916 | reverse complement strand
TGGACGAAGCGCTGATCGCGCGCGCGGCGCGGGCGGGAGCCGTCGTCCAGCGGGGCCGGGCGGTGCGCGCCGCCGACCCCGCAGCGCGTTCGATCCGGTTCGACGATGGCGGGCAGTTGGCCGGCGATGCGCTGTTCCTGGCGACGGGCAAGCATGAATTGCGCGGGCTGGCCCGCGATCTCACCGCCCGGCGGGAACCGCCCTGCGTCGGGTTTCGCGCGACCCTGCCCGGCAGCGCGGACCTGACGGGCGTGATCGAGATGCACCTGTTCGACGGCGGCTATGCCGGCCTGCTGTTGCAGGAGGATGGCACCGCCAATCTCTGCCTTTCCGTTGCGCGGGACCGGCTGTCGGATGGCGCGCCCGCGCTGATGCAGGCGATCATGGCGGAGGCGCCCCATCTGGCCCGCCGCATGGCTGGAAACATGCCGCCCTCTTTTGAAGCGATTGCCGGCGTGCCCTATGGCTGGCGCGCGGCGGCGAGCGTTCCGGGACTCTTCCGCATCGGGGATCAGGGCGCGGTGATCGCTTCCCTGGCCGGCGACGGCATCGCCATCGCGCTCCACAGCGGGACCAGCGCCGCGCAGGCCTATCTGCGGGGTGGAGCGCAGGCGGCGATGGGCTGGCAGGACCAGTGGCGCCGCCGCAGCCGGCGGCCGCTGGCGATTGCCGAAGCCTTGCGCCACGGGGCGGCGGGACCATGGGGACGCGGGCTGCTGATGCGGCTGCTGGGCCTGATGCCGGGGCTGGGCGTTCAGGCCGCGCTGCTCACCCGCATATCCGCTCCACGCACAGGCGGAAGGAAAAGCGCCGCACGATCCGCACATCGTCCAGGCTGATGCCCGCCTGGGGCAACAGCTCCGCCCAGTCGCCGGGGCGGAAGGACCGGGCAATGGACAGCCGGCCATCCTCCCGCACGATGCGGTGGACGCGCAGCAGGCGGGCGAGCAGCGGAAAGCCCCAATGGGCAAATCCATGCCGGTGCAGGTCGCAGATCAGCCACCCCATCCGCGCCTCCGCCTCCATATGGCGCAGGAAGGTCATCAGTTGCGCATCCGTCATATGGTGCGTCACCTGGCTGGAGATGATGAAGTCGAACTGCTCCGGCTGGTCCAGATAGTCGCCGGCCCGATAGTCGATGGCAAGTTCGGGCGGAGTCGCGTGGCGGGCCGCGGCAAGGCTCTTTTCATTGAGGTCGACGCCGATCAGCTCGGCCTCTATCCCGCGCTTCCGGGCCCAGCGGGCGACCGCGCGCAGGACGTCGCCGTCTCCGAAACCGACATCGAGCAGGCGGAAATGCCGGGCCGGACCGACCGCGCGGTTGAGGAAGGCGATGGTGGGCCAGGCAGTGAAGGTCCAGCGGTTCACGCGGGCGAGGTCGTGCAGCACCCGCTCATAGACGGCGGGGTCCAGGTCCGGCGCGTCCATCTGCTCTTCCTGCCGCGAACGGATCGAAAGGTCGGCCATATGCCCTCTCTTCTTCTCCGGCATCATAGCATATCTTCATGGGCATGGAGGTGCATGCCATGGGATATTTCACCGCGCTCCTGATCATGGCGGCGGCGGCCTCGCCGCCGTCCGTCGAGGGCCGTTGGCTGACCGAGGACCGGAAGGGCGTGGTGCAGATCGCGCCGTGCGGCGGGCAGATGTGCGGTCGGATCGCGCAAGTGCTGGACAAGGGACCGGGCGTGCCGGCGACCGATGTCAACAATCCCGACCCCAAGTTGCGCGGGCAGCCGATATTGGGCCTGCTCACCCTTTGGGGTTTCCGCCGCGACGGCGCGATCTGGAAGGGCGGCCGCGCCTATGACCCGAAATCGGGGCGAAGCTACCGCGCGACATTGGGATTGAACGCGGACGGATCGCTCAGGCTGACGGGATGCGTGCTGTTCCTGTGCCAGTCGCAGCGCTGGACCCGGCTGCGCTAGAGCACGCTGCGCTAAATCGGACGCAGGTCGCCATGGGCTGAATCCCCTCACACCCTAGGACCGGCGCTGTCCTTCTCCCACAGGAAGATGCCGTAGCGCATCGCGCCGGTGCGCAGCGCCAGGATCAGGCGCGGCAGGCTGAGGATGAAGTCGCGGTTCCGGGTCCGGGGATTGAGCGCAAGGCTCCGCAGGGCCGGGTCGCGGATCATGGCCACCGCCAGCCGACGCAGGCAGATCGTCCAGGTGCGGCGGACGCGGACGCTGGCATCCTCATGGTCGCGCAGCGCGAACCCCGCTTGGGCGGCCAGCGCCTCATAATCCGCCCGGCTGCCCATGCCGGGAAGCCGCCCCTCCCGGCAAATGGGTCGCAGCAGGTGGCGGACTTCCCATGGCCGCGCGCCTTCGCCCTCCAGCCAGGCGCAGACGACCAGCCGCCCGCCGGGCCGCAGCACCCGTGCCGCTTCCGTGAAGAAGCGGGCCTTGTCGACCATATGTTCGGAACTTTCGATCGCATAGGCGCCGTCGAAACCCGCATCGGGCAGATCATTGTGCAGCCAGTCCCGACGCAGGCAGGTGAAGCGGGACAGCGCACGCGCGCCTGCCACCTTCTCCTGCGCGGAGGAGAGGGTGAGGCCCGTGACATGGACGTCGTGCCGGGCGACGATCCGGGCGGCGGTGGCGCCATAGCCGCATCCTATGTCGCACAGCCTCTGTCCTGGTTCCGGCGCAAGCCGCGCCTCCACCTCCTCGACGAGCGCTTCGGCCGCTTCGGCGGGGCTCTCGCTCCCCCTCCGCCAATAGCCATGATGCACATGCTCGCCCCAGATCCGCCGGTAGGCGAGGTCCAGTTCGTCATAATGAACGGCGACGCCCGCCGCGGTAGAGGGCATATCCGGCACGATCATGCCGCCTATATCCCTTGCCCGGCGGGCAGGCGCAACGAATTTTCAGGGCAGGGCCCCCGCCTTCATCCCGCCGCCGCGAGCAGCCTGGCGCTGAGCGCGGGCCATTCGGTCATGTCCCAACCCTCCGGCGTTTCGCGGGTCATGATCTGGTCCGCGCCGAAGCAGTTGGAAAGGTCTATGTCCTCCGCCTTCACGAAGCTGCGGTCGGAAAGCGAATAGAAGGGCCGCACCACCGGCAGCGTCAGGTCGTCGGCATTCTGCTCGACCACGATCGCCAGCCGGTGCGAGCGCAGGCGGACCAGCGATCCGATGGGATAGATGCCGACCGCGCGCTGGAACGCCTGGAAGATTTCGGGGTCGTAGAGCGTCTGCGCCTCGTCCAGCATCAGCAGCGCGCGGGATGGGTCCTCGCCATGACGGTGGATGCGGTTGGACGTCATCGCGTCATAGGTGTCGCAGATCGCCGCCATGCGGGCGAACCGTCCGATTTCATCGCCCTTCAGCCCATGGGGATAGCCGCTGCCGTCCAACCGCTCATGGTGATGGAGGCAGACGTCCAGCACGGCGTCCGGCATTTCGCCGCCCAGCGCCAGGAATTCATGCGCCAGCGTGGTGTGGCTCTTCACCACCTCCCATTCCTCCGGCGTCAGCGGACTGTCCTTGTCCCAGGTTTCCTGCGGCACATGGCCCATGCCGACGTCCATCAGCAATCCGGCAAGCCCGGCCTGCTGCACCTCTTCCGGAGAGAGGCGGAGCTGCTGCGCCAGGCTGATCATCAGCGCGCAGACCGACAGGGCGTGCAGATAGAGATATTCGCTGGTGTTCTTGAGCCGCGTCACCGCCATGAAGGCGTGGGGATTGCGCTGGATGGAGCTGGAGATCTCATCGATCATCGTTTCCAGCCTGTTGAGCTTGATCGCATTGCCCAGTCGGGAATCGTCGAAGATCTTCTGCATCGCGCGCACCGACTTGCGGGCGAGGCGGTTGGCATGAACCATCTCCGCCTTGGCCGGCAGCCTGTCCTTCGACAGCGGGTCGAACGGACGGCTGACGGGCGGCGGCGCCCCGCGCCGGGCTATGGTGGCGCCCGCACGGCCGAACGGACGGTCACGCTGGTCGGCAGCCGGCGCGCGGGGCGGGGCGGGCGCTTCGCTGGGCTTCAGGTCAGCGCCGCGAGAGGTGTCTATCTGCACCCATTCGACCTTGCTCGCCTTCAACGTTTCCAGTTGTTCGGCATCCTCCAGCAGCATCCTGCTCTTCCAGAAGGGGTGGGCGAACCATGACCCTTCCATCTTGTGGAGGAACATGCCCAATTCGACATGCTCGGTACGAATTCTCTTCAACATGATGATGCGCGGCCCCGACTTGAAAGTCCCTCCCGTCCGATCCGAAGCGCGCTCTCCCGTCCCTGCCGGACTCCTCCCCCGGAGCATGTCGCGCTTCCATCGGACAATATGGACTTTTAGAGCATCGTGCGGAAAAGCCTGTCCTGAGCCCTGTCGAAGGACGGGAACCGGTTTTCTGCCTAAAACGATGCGACAACAGAAACTTGGAGCGCGCGGCCTGTGCCCGATACAAGGCAACGCGCTCCAGCGCGGCATTTCGCTCCCAAAGCCTTGCGGAAAGGTTAAATTCCCTATTGCCAGCCGAGGCCGAGCGCCTTTTGCAGGGCGATATAGTCGGCCGTCATCGCCGCCGTTCCCTGGGTCAGCGCCTGAGCCGCCGACAGGCTCTGCCGCTCCGCGTCGAGAAGCTGGATGCGGGTGGCCGTTCCCGCCTCGAAACGCTGGCGCATCAGCGCGGCGGCGCGCTCAGCCGAGGCCTTCGACCGGGCGGCGCTGGCGACGCTCAGCCGCCGCGCGCCAAAGCGGGAAAGCGCGTCCTCGCCGTCGCGCAGGGCATTGAGCACCGCCTGCCGATATTGCGCGGCCGCCTCGTCCCGGACGCCTTCGGCCTGTCCGACCCGGGCGGCGTTGCGGCCGAAATCGAGGAAGCTCCAGCTCAGGCGCGGCATGGCGATCGCCGCCAGCGTGTCGAGGTCGACCAGATCGCCCGGATCGGTGCCGCCGATGCCGATCAGGCCCATGAAGCTGAGGCTGGGAAAACGCGCGGCCTCCGCCACGCCGATCCTGGCGGTGGCGGCGGCGAACTGGCGCTCCGCCGCCCTGATGTCGGGGCGGCGCCTGAGCAGCGCGGCGGGATCGCCGACCGCGACCTGCGCGGGAGGCAGCGGCACGGGCGC
>NZ_LXYF01000099.1:2500-5389 GCF_002894065.1 Sphingobium sp. SA916 | reverse complement strand
ATTGCGAATGGGTTAATGTGAAGCGCGAGCTATAATGCCTGGCGACGCCCTACTCTTCCGGGGCTTGAGCCACAGTACCATCGGCGCAGACTGGTTTCACGTCCGAGTTCGGGAAGGGATCGGGTGGGTCACAGACGCTATGGTCACCAAGCAATAGAGCTTGCGCTTCGGGTTTTAATCGGTGCCGTGCACTTGTGCGTTTCGGTTGAGAAACGCGTCATCAAATGATTTGGTTTGTTTATCTGGCATGAGGTTGATCACCACGCTCGATGGCTGACGCTGGTTTTATCCAGTGTTGTCATTGATGGTGGGACTCTCAGGCGCGATCAGAGCAATTAGGACCGGTTAGCTCCATATGTTACCACACTTCTACATCCGGCCTATCAAGGTCGTGGTCTACGACCGCTCGAAGAAATCTTATCTTGAGGGAGGCTTCCCGCTTAGATGCTTTCAGCGGTTATCCCGTCCATGCATAGCTACCCTGCTGCGCCCTTGGCAGGACGACAGGTACACCAGAGGCATGTTCAACCCGGTCCTCTCGTACTAGGGTCAACTCCTCTCAAATTTCGACGCCCACGGCAGATAGGGACCAAACTGTCTCGCGACGTTCTGAACCCAGCTCACGTACCACTTTAATTGGCGAACAGCCAAACCCTTGGGACCTGCTCCAGCCCCAGGATGTGATGAGCCGACATCGAGGTGCCAAACGATTCCGTCGATATGAGCTCTTGGGAATCATCAGCCTGTTATCCCCGGCGTACCTTTTATCCGTTGAGCGATGGCCCTTCCACGAGGGACCACCGGATCACTATGACCGACTTTCGTCTCTGCTCGACTTGTCAGTCTCGCAGTCAGGCGGGCTTATGCCATTGCACTCTAACAGACGGTTTCCAACCGTCCTGAGCCCACCATCGCGCGCCTCCGTTACTCTTTAGGAGGCGACCGCCCCAGTCAAACTACCCGCCACAGAGGGTCCCTGCACCGGATAACGGTGCGAGGTTAGACATCAGAAAACAACAGGGTGGTATTTCACCTATGGCTCCACGCGGGCTGGCGCCCACGCTTCAAAGCCTCCCACCTATGCTACACAGTTCTTTCCTAATGCCACTCTGAAGCTGCAGTAAAGGTGCACGGGGTCTTTCCGTCTAACCGCGGGTACTCCGCATCTTCACGGAGAATTCAATTTCGCTGAGCATATCCTGGAGACAGTGGGGAAGTCGTTACGCCATTCGTGCAGGTCGGAACTTACCCGACAAGGAATTTCGCTACCTTAGGACCGTTATAGTTACGGCCGCCGTTTACCTGGGCTTCAATTCAGAGCTTGCACTCCTCCTCTTAACCTTCAGGCACCGGGCAGGCGTCAGGCCCTATACGTCGTCTTGAAGCCGACTTAGCAGAGCCCTGTGTTTTTGCTAAACAGTCGCTACCCCCTGGCCTGTGCCCCCCACAAGTGCTTGCGCATATGTGGGGCCTCCTTCTTCCGAAGGTACGGAGGCAATTTGCCGAGTTCCTTCAGGATACTTCTCTCAAACGCCTTGGTATACTCTACCATTCCACCTGTGTCGGTTTAGGGTACGGTCTATACGGTGGGGCTATTTCCTGGGACAACTTCCCTGCCCGGACCAATCCAATAAGGCCGAACAAGTTACGCCATCCGTCACACACCACCAGGCCCACGAATATTAACGTGGTTCCCATCGACTACCCCCTTCGGGCTCGTCTTAGGGGCCGGCTTACCCTGCTCAGATTAGCTTTAAGCAGGAACCCTTGGAATTTCGGCGACAGTGCATCTCACACTGTTAATCGCTACTCATGTCTGCATTCGCACTTCCGATACCTCCACGGTCGGTTACCCTCCCGCTTCAACGGCCTACGGAACGCTCCGCTACCGCTCAGTCAAAAGACTGAACCCTAAGCTTCGGTGCACGTCTTGAGCCCCGTTACATCTTCGCCGCAGGATCTCTTGTTTAGACCAGTGAGCTGTTACGCTTTCTTTAAAGGATGGCTGCTTCTAAGCCAACCTCCTGGTTGTTTTGGAAATCCCACATGCTTTCCCACTTAGACGTGACTTGGGGACCTTAGCTGTAGGTTAGGGCTGTTTCCCTTTTGACGACGGACCTTAGCACCCGCCGTCTGTCTGCCGGACTAGACTCGTTGGTATTCGGAGTTTGGTTAGTATTGGTAGATCTCGCGACCCCCGCAACCATCCAGTGCTCTACCCCCAACGGCAATCATCCGACGCTCTACCTCAATAGATTTCGCGGAGAACCAGCTATTTCCCGGCTTGATTGGCCTTTCACCCCTAAACACAACTCATCCGATAATTTTTCAACATTAAACGGTTCGGCCCTCCAGTGCGTGTTACCGCACCTTCAGCCTGGTCATGCCTAGATCGCCGGGTTTCGGGTCTAATGCATCGAACTCAAACGCCCTGTTCAGACTCGCTTTCGCTGCGCCTACACCTAACGGCTTAAGCTTGCTCGATACACTAAGTCACAGACCCATTATGCAAGAGGTACGCGGTCAGGTCTCAAGGACCCTCCCACTGCTTGTAGGCATCCGGTTTCAGGTACTGTTTCACTCCCCTCATCGGGGTGCTTTTCACCTTTCCCTCACGGTACTGGTTCGCTATCGGTCATGTACGAGTATTTAGGCTTGGAGGGTGGTCCCCCCATGTTCAGACAGAGTTTCACGTGCTCCGCCCTACTCAAGTCCTGATGCTTCATTTTCGCATACGGGGCTGTCACCCGCTATGGCCGAACTTTCCAGATCGTTCTGCTAATTAAGCACCAGGCGCTGGCCTGGTCCGCGTTCGCTCGCCACTACTAACGGAATCTCGGTTGATGTCTTTTCCTCCGGGTACTGAGATGTTTCAGTTCTCCGGGTTCG
>NZ_LXYF01000098.1:0-5987 GCF_002894065.1 Sphingobium sp. SA916 | reverse complement strand
CTCAAGATCGCCCTGCCAATCCCCTTCCATCACCAGCCTCCATCAAAGCTGGCTCCCTATGAATCACGCATCCTGCGCCGGGGGAATCCCAAAAATTACACTTCTGCCAAAGTAGTGCTAGGGCAACCCTCTGAAAAAGCCTGCTGGTTCCGCCGGGGCAAAGCTGTAAGAGGTCCTCATGCGCTTTGCCCTTCTCCTCGCCCTGCCGTTTCTCGCCGCTACGCCCGCCCAGGCCTGGGGACCGATCGGCCATCGCGTCACCGGCGCCATAGCTGATCGCAACCTGAGTGGCGCTGCACGCGCCCAGGTCCGCCTGCTGCTGGGGTCGGAAGATCTGGCCGAAGCGGCGACCTGGCCGGACGACATGCGGTCCGACCCTGCCGAATATTGGCGTAAGACGGCCAGCCCCTGGCATTATGTCACGGTGAGGGAGGGCGATCGTTACACCGCCGCGGACGCGCCGAAGGAGGGGGACGCGATGACGGCGCTGACCCGCTTTACGGCGACGCTTCGCGACCCCAAGGCGTCGCAGGACGACCGCCGCATGGCGCTGCGCTTCGTCGTTCACATCATTGGCGACCTGCATCAGCCGCTGCATGTCGGCGGTGGTGACGACCGGGGCGGCAATGATGTGAAGGTCACTTTCTTCGGCGCGCAGAGCAACCTGCATTCGGTCTGGGATTCCGGCCTGATCGACCAGCGCGCCCTGTCCTATTCCGAATATGCGGACTGGCTGTCGCGGTCGATCACGCCGGAACAGACGATTGCCTGGAGCCTGTGTGATCCGGACATCTGGACCCGCGAAAGCATCGCGCTGCGCAAGACCGTCTATCCGGCGGACCCGAACCTGTCCTGGGACTATGCCTATCGGCATCGCACCGAGCTGGACGACCGGCTGCGGCGGGCAGGTGTCCGCATCGCCGCCTGCCTGAACGCGATTTTCGATTCGCCCCGGCAGCCCTAGGACCGGTCGACAGTCCGTTCATGGTCGACGACTCGGAAATGCGGTATCGAAAAACAGGGCGTTTTTCGCTCGGTTTGAAAATGCTCCGGGTTTCAGGATCGAATTGAAGCGCAGCGCGCTCCTGCGACCACTCTACCCCCGCTCCCGCAGCCGCTGCACGATGGCGCGCGCGGCCCGCGTGACGTCGTCCCAGGTCGTGTCGAAGCCGGCATCGTCCCCGAAATAGGGATCGGTCACGCTGCTCCCCTCGCGCCCTGGCACCAAATCCATCAGCAGCCGCACGTCCGCCGTCCCCTCCGAAGGCTGAATCCGCCGCAGATTCTTCAAATTTTCCGTATCCAGCGCGAAGACATGGTCGAACCGCCGGAAATCCCCCGCCGTCACCTGCCGCCCACGGTAGCCGGAAATGTCTATCCCATGCCGCAGCGCCACCGCCTGCGCGCGCCGGTCCGGCGGCGATCCGACATGCCAGTCGCCGGTGCCCGCCGAATCCACCGTCACCGAAAGGCCCGCCCGCTCCGCCTCCGCACGCAAAGCGGCCTCGGCCAGCGGCGATCGGCAGATATTCCCCAGGCACACGAACAGGACCGAAGCGCTCATCCCTCGGCCGCCGCCGTGCTCAGGCCCAGTTGCGGCACGCCGATCGACCGCCGCCCGCCGAAATCGGTGCGCGCCACGATCACGCCCAGCTTTTCCATATAATCGATCAACCGTCGCACGCGCCCCGGCGAACTGGTGCCATAGGCGCGCGCCAGCGCCACATCGTCGGGGCAGGGCAGCCCCTGCATCGCCGCCCGCGCAATCAGCAGGAAGGGAGCGAGCATATCCTCCGGCACAGGTTCGGCGGCCTTCATCGCATCGGCCCAGCGCGGGTCGGCGGCATCGAACATGCCCGCCTGCGCCATGGCGAATCGCTTGCGGAAAGCGGGCAGGTCGAGCGGCGGCTGGCGCAGTCCCTTCATCCGGCAGCGGACGCCGAAATCCTGATAGAGCGTCGACACGCTGGGCTGCGCCTCCCCCAGGTCCGCCACGATCTCCTCCAGCACGGCGATCACCACCGGCTCGTTCTGGCCGAAGTCCAGTTCCGGCGCGGCGGGCTTGGCCGAAGGCGCGGCGGCAAGGGCGCGCATCAACTCCTCCGCAGGCAAGGCCGGCGGCTCGGCGCGGGGTGGAGGCGGGGGCAGCGCCTCTTCCTCTCCCGCGCCCGCGAACAGCAATTCCTGCAAATCCTCCGTCGCGGCGACGGGGGGCGGCATCAGCTTGTGCGTGCCGCCGCGCGTGCTGGTCTTCACAGAGCCGATCTTCACCGCCACCGGCCGTCGACAGATGGCCGGGCCCAGGGCCAAAAAGCGGCCGCGCTCCAGGTCGCGGATCTGCTCCGCCTGCCGCCGCTCCATGCCCAAAAGGTCCGCCGCCCGCGCCATGTCGATGTCGAGGAAGGTGCGCCCCATCAGGAAGTTCGATGCCTCGGCCGCGACATTCTTGGCGAGCTTCGCCAGCCGCTGCGTCGCGATCACGCCCGCCAGGCCGCGCTTGCGCCCCCGGCACATCAGGTTCGTCATGGCCGCCAGCGAAAGCCGCCGCGCCTCGTCCGACACATCGCCCGCCGCCACGGGGGCGAACATCTGCGCCTCGTCCACCACCACCAGCGCGGGATACCAGTGGTCGCGCGGCGCATCGAACAGCGTCGACAGGAAAGTCGCGGCGCATTTCATCTGCGCCTCCAGCTCCAGCGATTCCAGACTGAGCACCACGGATGCGCGATGCTCGCGTATGCGCATCGCCATCTTGACGATCTCGCGCTCATTATAGTCGCCCGCGTCGATCACCACATGGCCATATTCATCCGCCAGCGTGACGAAATCGCCCTCCGGATCGATCACGACCTGCTGGACCAGCGCGGCGCTTTCCTCCAGCAGGCGGCGCAGCAGATGCGACTTGCCGGACCCTGAATTGCCCTGGACGAGCAGACGGGTGGCAAGCAATTCCTCGACATCGACCAAAACGGCATTGCCGTTGCTGTCATTTCCTATGCTGATGCTGGCGGTCACGGATTTCCTTTGGCCCATGGCGGGGGCTTCGCGCAAGTGCACAGAATAAGGATGCCGTCCTCCTGCCCTCGCGGGATCACGTCGCGTGATGCGGATTCCCTTGACCATCCCATTGTTGCGATGCAGCATCGATCCATCATGGCGACTCTTGCATCCTCTCCCGCTCCTGCGATCACGCAGAACCCGGACATCCGCTTTCTCGGTCGTTTGTTGGGCGACGTCATCCGCGCCTATGGCGGGGAGAAAATCTACAAGCAGACCGAATATATCCGCTCCGCCTCGGTCGATCGGGCGCGCGGCCTGCACGGCGCGGACGTGGTCGACACCGGACTCGACGCGCTGAGCCTCGACGACACGCTGAGCTTCGTGCGCGGCTTCATGCTCTTCTCGATGCTGGCCAATCTGGCCGAGGACCGCCAGGGCGTCGCTGCCGAGCCGGGGGCCGACGTCGCCTCCGCCGTCGAAAAGCTGCGGTCCCATGGAATAGAGCGCGAGGCGGTGCTCGACCTGCTGTCCCATGCCCTGATTGTGCCGGTCCTGACCGCTCATCCGACCGAGGTGCGGCGCAAGAGCATGATCGACCACAAGAACCGCATCGCGGACCTGATGCTGCTCAAGGACGGCGGCCGGACGGAAACCGATGAGGGCGAGAATCTGGACGAGGCGATCTTCCGCCAGATCGCGCTGCTGTGGCAGACGCGGCCGCTGCGCCGGGAAAAGCTGTTCGTCGCGGACGAGATCGAGAATGTCCTCGCTTATTTCCGCGACGTCTTCCTGCCCGTGCTGCCCGCCCTCTACGCGCGATGGGAACGGGTGCTGGGCGCGCGCCCGCAGAGTTTCCTGCGCGTCGGCAACTGGATCGGCGGCGACCGCGACGGCAATCCCTTCGTTCAGGCGCCGCAGCTTCGGCTCGCGCTCGCCAGGGGCTGCGAGGCTGCGCTGGGCTTTTATATGGATGCGCTCCACGCCCTTGGCGCGGAACTGTCGCTCTCGACCGAACTGGCCGATGTGTCGCAGGCCGTTCTGGACCTGGCCGACGCCAGCGGCGACGTCTCGCCCAGCCGTCAGGACGAGCCCTATCGCCGGGCGATTTCCGGCATCTATGCCCGTCTGGCCGCCACCTACCGGTCGCTGGTCGGCAAGGCGCCGTCCCGCCCCTCGGCGCTCAAGGGCGAACCCTATGCCAGCCCCGCCGACCTGCGCCGCGACCTGGTGACGGTCGCGCAGGGGCTGGCGAGCGAAGGCAATGGCGCCCTGGCGACCGGCGGCGCGCTTGGCCGCCTGATCCGTGCGGTCGAAACCTTCGGCTTCCATCTCGCCACGCTCGACATGCGGCAGAACAGCGATGTCCATCAGAGCGTGGTGGCCGAACTGCTGAAAGTCGCGGGGGTCGAAGCGGACTATGCCGGCCTCGACGAATATGCCCGCATCGCCCTGCTTCGGCGGGAGTTGGCGAACAACCGGCCGCTGGGCACGGCCTTTTTCGAATATTCGGAACAGACCGCGTCCGAACTCGCCATCGTCCATTCGGCGGCGGAGGCGCATCGCATCTACGGCCCGCAATGCATCACCCATTATATCATCTCCAAGGCGGAGAGCGTTTCCGACCTGCTCGAGGTGAACATCATCCTCAAGGAAGCGGGCCTGTGGCGCGCGGGCACGGAGGGCGCGCCGCCGCAGGCCGCGATCATGGCCGTGCCGCTGTTCGAAACCATCGCGGATCTCGAGGCCGCGCCCAAGATCATGGCCGCCTATTTCGGCCTGCCCGAAATAGGCGGCGTGGTGCGGGAACGCGGCCATCAGGAAGTGATGATCGGCTATTCCGACAGCAACAAGGACGGCGGCTACATCACCTCCACCTGGGGGCTGTTCCAGGCGAGCAAGGCGCTGGCCCCCGTCTTTGCCGAAGCGGGCACGGCGATGCAGCTATTCCATGGCCGCGGCGGCGCGGTCGGGCGCGGTGGCGGCTCCTCCTTCGCGGCGATACAGGCGCAGCCCAAGGGCACGGTGCAGGGTCGCATCCGCATCACCGAACAGGGGGAGGTGATCGCCGCCAAATTCGGCACCCGCGACGTCGCCATGACCAATTTGGAAGCGATGACCAGCGCGACCCTGCTCGCCAGCCTGGAACCCGAAGTCCTGTCCGATCGCGATGCGGCCCGCTTCGCCGCCGCCATGGACCAACTGTCGAAGACCGCCTTCGCCGCCTATCGCGATCTGGTTTATGGTACTGAGGGCTTCAAGGAATTCTTCCGGCAATTGACCCCGATCCAGGAAATCTCCGGGCTCAAGATCGGCTCCCGTCCAGCCAGCCGCACCAAAAGCACCCGGATCGAGGATCTGCGCGCCATCCCCTGGGTGTTCAGCTGGGCGCAGGCGCGGGTGATGCTGCCGGGCTGGTATGGGGTCGGCCATGCGCTTTCCGCCTTCGAGGACAAGGCGCTGCTGGCCGACATGGCGCAGCACTGGTCCTTCCTGCAATCGGCGCTCGCCAATCTGGAGATGGTGCTGGCCAAGTCCGATCTGGGAATCGCTGCTCACTATCTGCCGCTGGTCGAGGATCAGGCGCGGGGCGCGGAGATTTTCGACCGCATCCGCGACGGTTGGGACATGGCCCATGACGGCTTGCTCGCCGCCACCGCCCAGTCGCGGCTGCTGGAGAAGAATCCCAAGCTCGACACGTCGATCCGCCTGCGCCTGCCTTATATCGAGCCGCTGAACCTTCTTCAGGTCGAACTGATGAAGCGCCACCGCAGCGGCGAGGACGACCCGCGCATCAAGGAAGGTATAGAATTGTCGATCAACGCGATCGCCACGGCGCTGAGGAATAGCGGATAGGGGTGGGAAGCGGACATTCCCCCTCCCGCAGGCGGGAGGGGGCTAGGGGGTGGGCTGGCGCGACATCAGCGTGAATTTTCAACGGCTAAGTCAGAAGCTCGCTACGCTCGCGCCCACCCCTAACCCCTCCCGCC
>NZ_LXYF01000097.1:0-7355 GCF_002894065.1 Sphingobium sp. SA916 | reverse complement strand
CGCTTTTCCGTGCTTCCGGTGCTCACCTACTTTGAGTAGGCTGCGCTCCGGGTCACGGAAAACCACCATTTTACCTTCGGTGGCCTTCGGCTCGGCTCGTCATCTTCTGAATGTCGATTGGCTCTACGGTTCGCCCTGATCGTCCCGCAAGCCGCCGCAGCCGTTCAGCGTTCCCTCGCCAAAGGCCACCGCCACGCGGTCGGACCAGACCGCATCGCTCATGCCGTCGCTGCACGGCCCTTCGGTTACGGTCATTGAAAAGCCCTCGCCGAGGAAACGGACAGCCCGCCGGTCGTCGTTCCGGGATATGGCGTAGCGGACGGGCGCCCTGTCCGGGCGCTCCAGCACGGCGGTCGATCCCTTTACCGTCACGGCCCAGAAAGGCTCGGTCCCGATCGCCCGATAACCATCGTCCACAGCATGCTTAACGCCGGGAGAGCTGACGGGCGGGCTCTCCTCCGTCCCACGTGCCTCTGTTCCACGTGGAACCAGTTTCGAAATATTTTCAGGGCCTTGGCCTGGCGCTGGGTCCGGCGTCCCGATCGGTGCGGAGGCGTGAGGCTGCGCGCTATTGGCCGTGGGCATCCCGTCGCCGCCACACCCCGCCAGCGCACACAGGACCAGCGGCAGGAATCGTCTCACGCCTTGCCGACCTCATCCCGCCGGAAGCAATCCACCGCATGATCGTTCACCATCCCGATCGCCTGCATCCATGCATAGACGATGGTGGGGCCCACAAATTTGAAGCCGCGCTTCTTGAGGTCCCGGGAAATCTCTTCGGAAAGGTCGGTTCTGGCCGGGAAGGTCAGGCCATCGTTCCGGATCGGCTCGCCCCCGACGAAATTCCAGACATAGGCGGAGAAATCCTCGCCCCGTTCCCGCATATCGCAGAAAATCCGCGCGCCTCCGATCGTCGCTTCGATCTTCGCCCGCGCCCGGATGATGCCGGGGTCGCCCATCAAACGTTCGACATCGGCCCCGTCGAAGCGCGCAACCTTGTCCGGATCGAACCCCGCAAAGGCGGCGCGGAACGTCTCCCGCTTGCGCAATATGGTGATCCAGCTGAGGCCCGCCTGGAAGCCCTCCAGCATCAGCGTTTCCCAGAGCATCCGCGGATCGCGTTCCGGAACGCCCCATTCGCTGTCATGATAGGCGCAATAAAGCGGGTCCGATCCAGCCCAACCGCAACGGACCCGCTCCATCGGATCAGACGTCCAGATTGGCGACGTTCAGCGCATTGTCCTGGATGAACTCGCGCCGCGGTTCGACCACATCGCCCATCAGCCGCGTGAAAATCTCGTCGGCAACGTCCGCCTGCTCGACCTCCACCCGCAGCATCGAGCGATTATCGGGGTCCAGCGTGGTTTCCCAAAGCTGTTCCGCATTCATCTCGCCAAGGCCCTTGTACCGCTGGATCGCCAGCCCCTTGCGCCCGGCAGCGAGGATCGCCTCCAGCAATTCGCTGGGCCGCGTGACCGCCGTCGAACCCTTGGTCGCGACCGGCAGATCGTCATCCCCCGCCTCCTCGGCGGCGGCGGCCGCCTTGGCCGTGACCAGACGGCTGGCGGTGCGATAGCTGTCCGCCTCCTCGGTTGCGATGGCGTGCAGCTTGCGCGCTTCGGCCGACCCGATGAAGCCCGCCTCGATCATGTGATGGTCGGTGACGCCGCGCCACAGCCGCTCGAAATGGAAGCCGCCTTCCTCCGCGATCCGGCCGGTCCACCTGCCCTCTTCGTCCTGCGCATCCATCCAGCGGACGGTGTTCGTCAACCGTTCGGCCTGCGCGTCATGGCTGAGTTCCGGATCGAGCGCGCCGTTGATCGCCAGCGCTTCGATGATCGCGGGATTGTAGCGGCGCGGCACATAGCGCATCACCGCGCGCATCCGCCGGCCATGCTCGATCAGGTGGCGCAGGTCTTCGCCAGACCGCATGCCGCCGGTCGTTTCCAGCGCCATGGATTCGACGCCATTGTCGACCAGATACTGCTCCAGCGCGGCTTCGTTCTTTAGATAGACCTCCGACCGGCCGCGCGTCGCCTTGTAGAGCGGCGGCTGGGCGATAAAGAGATGCCCCGCCTCGATGATCTGCGGCATCTGGCGGTAGAAGAAGGTCAGCAGCAGCGTGCGGATATGCGCGCCGTCGACGTCGGCGTCGGTCATGATGACGATCTTGTGGTAGCGCAGCTTTTCCAGGTTGAAATCGTCGCGGATGCCGGTGCCCATCGCCTGGATCAGCGTGCCGACTTCCTTGGACGAGAGCATCCGGTCGAAACGGGCGCGCTCGACGTTCAAAATCTTGCCCTTCAGCGGCAGGATCGCCTGATTATGCCGGTTGCGCCCCTGCTTGGCCGAACCGCCGGCCGAGTCACCCTCGACCAGGAAGAGTTCGGATTTGGCGGGATCGCGTTCCTGACAGTCGGCCAGCTTGCCGGGCAGCGAGGCGATGTCCATCACCCCCTTGCGCCGGGTGAGTTCGCGCGCCTTCTTCGCGGCTTCGCGGGCGGCGGCGGCGTCGATCACCTTCTGCACGATCATGCGGCCATGCTGGGGATTTTCCTCCAGCCATTCCGCCATCTTGTCGGCCATCAGGCTTTCCAGCGGCTGACGCACTTCGGACGAAACCAGCTTGTCCTTGGTCTGCGAGGAGAATTTGGGATCGGGCAGCTTGACCGACACGATGGCGGTCAGGCCTTCGCGCATATCCTCGCCGGTCAGCGAGACCTTTTCCTTCTTCAGCAGGCCGGACTTGTCCGCATAATTGTTGAGCGTCCGGGTCAGCGCGGCGCGGAAGGCGGCAAGGTGGGTGCCGCCGTCCCGCTGCGGGATGTTGTTCGTGAAACAGAGGACATTTTCATAATAGCTGTCGTTCCATTCCAGCGCGACGTCGATGGTGACATCGTCGCGGCTGCCCGAAATCGCGATCGGATCGGGCATCAGCGGCTGCTTGTTGCGGTCCAGCCACTTCACGAAGGCCGCGATGCCGCCTTCGTAAAACAGCTCGATCTCCTTCTTCTCCTCATGCCGCGCATCGATCAGGAACAGCCGCACGCCGGAATTGAGGAAGGCGAGTTCGCGATAGCGATGCTCCAGCTTCTCGAAATCGAATTCGGTGTGGTTCTTGAACGTGCCGCCGTCGCCGGGTACTTTCTCGGTCGAGGGGAGGAAAGTGACCTTCGTCCCTTTCTTGCCCGCAGGCGCGTCGCCGATCACCTTGAGCGGCGCCACGGCGTCGCCATAGGCAAAGCGCATATAATGCTCCTTGCCGTCGCGCCAGATGTTGAGGTCGAGATATTCGCTCAGCGCGTTCACCACGCTGACGCCCACGCCGTGCAGGCCGCCGGACACCTTATAGGCGTTGTCGTCCGACGTGTTCTCGAACTTGCCGCCCGCATGGAGCTGGGTCATGATGACCTCGGCCGCTGAGACGCCCTCTTCCTTGTGGATGTCGGTGGGGATGCCGCGGCCATTATCCTCCACGCTGACCGATCCGTCGGGATTGAGCGTGATCAGGATGCGGTCGCAATGGCCGGCCAGCGCCTCGTCTATGGCATTGTCGCTGACTTCGAACACCATATGGTGCAGGCCCGAGCCGTCGTCGGTGTCGCCGATATACATGCCGGGCCGCTTGCGCACGGCATCCAGCCCTTTCAGGACCTTGATGCTGTCGGCGCCATAGGCATTGCTGTTGGGGTTGTTCTGACTTTCCTCGCTCATATCCGAGCATATAGGGAAAAGGGCCAGCAAACTAAAGCGAAACATGGCGGCTATCGCCCGCGCCGGGCAGGGTCTATCAGGCGGCTATGCGCATGATCCTGACCCTGGTCCTGATGCTTGCCGCCTGCTCCAAGAGCAGCGACGTGCTGGAGGAACTGCCCAATAGTTCGCTTGCCGGCGCACCGCGGGAGGAGGTGCCGGAAACCCGTCTGGAATCGCGCCTCGTCCGCCCGGTGACCATTGGGGAGGACGGTCCGCGCCTCGACGCCTGCGGCGCCATGGGCCAGGCGGTGCGCGTAGGCGCCGGAGGAGCGGCGGTCCGGGCCGCGCCCTTTTCGGACGCCGGGGAAGTCGCCCGCATGGCGGAGGGCAGCCGCGCATGGGTCTGCACCCGCAGCCTCGACCAGAAATGGCTGGGCGTCGTTCTGGTCCCCGATCCTCCTGCCGACAATGCCGCGGCCCCGGTGGATTGCGGCGTGTCCGGACCGGTGGATCGCAAGCAGCCCTATGACGGCCCCTGCCCCAGCGGCTGGGTGTCGAGCGCCGCCATCCGGTTGATCGCGGGTTAGGGGGTGCGCCGCCCGCAGGCGGGAGCGGGCGGGCGCGACATCGGCGGTGGTTTGCTGACGGCAAGGCTGGAGGCTGGCTGCGCTCGCGCCCGCCCCTAACCCCTCGCGCAGGCGGGAGGGGAATGCCTTATGACCGCCGTCGCCACCCGGCCGCTAAATCCCACCCAGATAATCGATCTTGCTCAGCGGCACCCCCGCCTGCCGCAGCAGGGCATAGGCGGTCGAAACATGGAAATAGAAATTGGGCAGCGCAAAGCCCAGCGCATGGCTGCGTCCGGTAAAGCGGAATTCGCCGCGAGGGCCCTTGAGGATCACTTCCGCATCCTCCCGCCCGTCGATCCGCTCGCGAGGCACGGATTCCAGGAAGGCGATGGTCTTGCCGATCCGTTCTTGCAGGTCGGCAAAGCTCTGCTCCGTATCGGGCATGGCAACCGGATCGAGCCCGCCGATGCGTGTCACCGCCCCCTTGGCGCTGTCGCTGGCATATTGCACCTGTCCGGTGAGCGGAGCCATGTCCCCGATCAGGCGCGCCTGCGTCAGCGTCAGTGGATCGATGCCCTTTTCTTCCGCATGGGCGGCGCCCTTCTCCAGAATGGCGGAAAGGTTGCGCAGCCCGCGGATGAAGACGGGAACGGTCAGGTCGTACAGGTCGGTCGCCACCAGGCTCTCCTCATGATCGTGAGGCGCCTAGATATGGCGTGGATCGCTACAGTCGATACCCGCGCGAAATAAAAGGACCGGCCGGCGGACTCCATGCCGGCCGGTCAGGGGGCAACCGGATCAGCCAAGCGCGGGGCGTTCGCGCGGGACAATGGTGAAGAAGGGCAAGGCATTGTGCACGATCCAGCCGATCGTCGCCGCATAGAGCAGGGTGCCGAGGCCCACCGTGCCGCCCAGCAGCCAGCCGACCGCCAGCACGCCGATCTCGATACCGGTGCGGACCCATTTGACCGGCAATCCGGTCCGGCGGCAGAAGCCCGTCATCAACCCGTCGCGCGGGCCCGGGCCCAACCCCGCGCCGATATAGGCGCCGCCCGCAATGCCGTTGAGGACGATCCCCGCCGCCAACCAGGCGAAGCGCATGGCATAACCCTCCGGCGTGGGCAGGATCATCAGGCTGAGGTCCACTGCCGTGCCGATCACCGCAATGTTGCAGACCGTGCCGATACCGGGCCGCTGACGCAGCGGCCACCAGAGCAACAGCACGATCGCCCCGACCAGATTGACCGTCATGCCGAAACTCAGACCCAGGCGCGGCGCCAATCCCTGATGCAGCACGTCCCAGGGATCGAGCCCCAGATCGGCGCGCAGCATCAGGGCCATGGAGAAGCCATAAAGGCCAAGGCCCCAGAAAAGCTGGAAAAGGCGGCGGTGCATCATCATGGCGGTTGAAATCACCCGAAATGGCCTTTTACAAAATGGCCATTATTGGGTAAGTGGCCTCCTCCCTTTCCGGATTGGAACCTAGGTCATGTCCACTTCCCTGTTGCGGCCGCCTTCCCTGCTTCGCCTGCTGGGCGCCTGGCGCGCCGAAGACAGCGCGGAGCCCGCCTATCGCCAATTGGCGCAGGCGCTGCGGATGCTGGTGCTGGATGGGCGCGTCGGCCTGAACGTCCGCCTGCCCGGGGAACGGGAACTGGCCGCCGCGCTGGGCCTCAGCCGCACGACCATCGCCGCCGCCTTCGACCGGCTGCGCGACGAAGGCTTTCTGGAAAGCCGGCAGGGATCGGGCAGCGTCACCCGCCTGCCGCCCGGCCGGATGGAACAGGCCCTGCCGGAAATCGACATGATCGACGGCGGCAATATCCTGAACTGGACCCATGCCGCATTGCCGGCCGCGCCGGGCGTGGGCCGCGCCTATCAGGTCGCGGTGGAGGCCTTGCCCGCCTTTCTGGGCGAGCTGGGGTACGACCCTTTGGGCCTGCCGCCGCTGCGCCGGGCGATCGCCGCCTATTATGAGCGGCGGGGATGTCCCACCAGTCCGGACCAGATCATCGTCACCAACGGCGCGCAGCAGGGATTTTCGCTGTTGCTGCACTGGCTGGCGGGACCAGGCGACCGGGCGGTGATCGACCATCCCACCTATCACAACGCGATCCAGGCCTTGCAGCGCGCCCATGTCGTGCCGGTGCCTGTCGGCCTGCCCGCGCAGGGGTGGGACATCGACGCGATGGAAGCGGCCTTCCGCCAGACCAGTCCGCGCTTCGCCTATATCATCGCGGATTTCCACAATCCGACGGGGCGCAGCATGGACCCGGGCACCCGCCGCGCGCTGGTGGCCGCGGCGACGCGCAGCCATATGCCGCTGATCATCGACGAGACCATGGCGGCGATGGGTCTGGACAATATGCCGCCGCCGCCGGTCGCCGTGCATGATCCTTCCGGGCGGCAGGTCATCACCCTGGGTTCGGCCAGCAAGATCTTCTGGGGTGGGCTGCGCGTCGGCTGGATTCGCGCCGATCCGCAGACCGTCGCGGCGCTGGGACGGCTGCGCACGACGATGGACATGGCGAGCCCGGTGGTGGAGCAGCTTGCCGTCGCGCATCTGATCGATAGCGACGAAGGGCTTGGCCCGCGGGCGGCGATCCTGCGGGGGCGTCGCGATCATCTGCTGGGGCTGATCGAACGACACCTGCCGCACTGGCGTGCCGAATCCCCTGCCGGCGGCCTGTCGCTCTGGGCGGAACTGCCGCGCGGCGAGGCGACGGCGCTGGCCGCCATTGCCGAGAGTCATGGCGTGCGTGTCGCGCCTGGGCCGCGCTTCGGCGTGAGCGGGGCGTTCGAGCGCTTCCTCCGCCTGCCCTTCACCTTATCGGAGGAGCAACTGACCACTGGCGTCGAGCGGTTGGCGGAAGCCGATGCGCGGCTTCACGCCCGCATGCCGCGCGGCCGCGATTCCCTGGCGGCGGCGTTGGAGGCGGATCGGTTGATCTGAGCGCTGGCGGATATCGGTCCAGACTGTGTAAAAACGCGGTAGATATGGTAGTATGATCCGACGGTTTGGAGGATCGCATGGGTCGCTTCATTGTTGGTGCGGAACGCACTCAGACGACGCTGTTTCCGCCTTGTATG
>NZ_LXYF01000096.1:0-120570 GCF_002894065.1 Sphingobium sp. SA916 | reverse complement strand
GCCCGTGCCGCCGCGGCCGCACCGGCGATCCGGCCGGAGGTCAGCGCCCAGGCGGCATTTTGCGCGCCGCCGCCGCTCGTCGCCCCGGCGACCAGTTCCCGGGTCGCGCTGTCGCCGGCGGCATAGAGTCCGGACAGGCTCGTCTGGCAATGCGAGTCCACGACCTGCAACCCGCCGGTCCCCCGCACCGTGCCTTCCCCGAACAGCTTGATCTCGAACCGGTCCCGGAAAATATCCAGCCCGCGCCGCTCGAACGGCGTGGGGGAGGCAGGCTGGATGCGCCGCAATATCGGCTTCAACCCGTCCGGCGCATCGCTGAGGTCGGCGATGACCGGCCCGGCCAGCATGGCGCTCGCCAGTGCCCTCAGATGCGCGCCTTCCCCGCCTATGGGCGGCGGAATGTCCAGTTCCCGGCCGTCTTGGTCGAAGAAGCGCGCGGCGAAATAGGGCAGGGTGCGTGTCGAGTTCCACGCAGGAGACAGAGAATAGGAAACGGAAAATTCCATGCCGGACAGCGCGGCGCCCGCCTCCGCCGCCATCAGCAGCCCGTCGCCGGTATTGCCATGGCTGCCGATCAGCCCGGAACGGAAGGCGCATCCGCCCGTCGCCATGATCACGGCGCCCGCCCGGGCCCGCCATGATTGCCCCGTCAGGCGCGCATGCCCGGCCGCGCCCGCGACCGATCCGTCGTCATGCACCAGCAGTTCCAGCGCCGGATGATGGTCGAGGATACGGACCCCCGCATCGGTCGCGTAGCGCCGCAGGGCGCGCATATATTCCGGACCGCGGACGCCGGGATAGAAGGTGCCGCCCCTGCCGTCGCCGCCAAAGGGATAATAGCGGGCGAGCGTGGGCAGGGCGATCCAGCTTTCCTCGATGATGCGCGCCATCCAGTGCCGCTCGGCCAGTCCGAAGCTGCGCGCATGGCGTTCCTCGACGGCGGCTTCGCGCTTGCCGGGTTCGGGGGCGACCCACCAGTGATTGGGGCCGCCCGTCGCCGTGACGCCGCTGGTGCCGACGAATCCCTTGTCGACCAGCAGCACGTCGGCGCCTGCCTGCGCCGCGGCGATCGCCGCCCAGCAGGCCGCCATGCCGCCGCCGATGATCAGCACGTCGGCCTGAAGGTCGATCCCTTCCTCCGTCATTCCGCGGCGATCGCGTGCTGTTCCCGCGCATGCCGGTTTTCCGGAACCGGCAGGCCCAGATGTCCGCGCAGGGTGCGGTGCGCATAATCGTCGCGGAACAATCCGCGCGCCTGCAGGATCGGCACGACCCGCTCCCGGAACAGCCTGAAATCCTTGGGCCGCGTCACCCGCAGCAGGAAACCGTCGGCGGCGCGCCCGGTGAACCAGCGCTCGATCTCGTCCGCTATGGTCTCGGGCGATCCCACGAAGTCCGTCCGCCACTGGCCGAAGCGATAGGCCGCCTGGCGCAGCGTCAGCCCTTCCTCCCGCGCCACGCGGATGATCCGTTCGGCATGGCCCTTGTAGCTGTTCAGCGTGACGCCGCTCAGGTCGGGAAAGGGCGCGTCCAGATCGTAGCGGGAAAAGTCGTGATAATTGAACGCCCGCCCGATCTGCACCAGCAGCTTGCCGACGTCGAGCGCTTCCTGCGCGGCCGCGGCGATGGCCTGCGCCTCTTCGTCGGTCTCCGCGATGATCGGCGCCAGTCCGGGCAGCACCTTGATCAGGTCGGGATTGCGCCCCAGCGCCGCCGCCCGCGCCTTGATGTCCGCATAATAGGCCCGCCCGGTCTCGAAATCCTCCGCGCTGGTGAAGGTGCCCTCGGCAATGGCCGCGCCCAGGTTGCGGCCCTCATTGCTGTCCCCCGCCTGGAAGATCACCGGCTGTCCCTGCGGCGACCGGCTGAGCGCCAGCGGCCCGGCGACCGAAAAATGCGCGCCCTTGTGGTCCAGCCGGTGCTGCTTGGCCTTGTCCAGGAAAATGCCCGCCTCGCGGTCGCGGGGGAAGGCGTCGTCCTCATAACTGTCCCACAGGCCCTGCACCACATCGACGAATTCGCGGGCGCGGGCATAGCGCAGCTTGTGGTCGAAATGCTCCTCCCGCCCATAATTGCGGGCGGCGCCCTCCAGCCCGGTGGTGACGACGTTCCATCCGGCCCGGCCCCGGCTGATCTGGTCGAGCGACCCGAATTGCCGCGCGACATTATAGGGCTCCCAGTAAGAGGTGGTGAGCGTGCCCACCAGCCCGATGCGCGACGTCGACGCCGCCACCGCCGACAGCAGGGTCAGCGGCTCCAGCCGGTTCAGGAAATGCGGCGCGGTATCGGGCGTGATGAAGGGCGAATCCACGATGAAGACCAGGTCGAACTTCGCCGCCTCCGCCGCCCGGGCATTGTCGATATACCAGTCGATGTCGATGCTGGCGTCGCCCGGCAGCTCGGGGTCGAGCCAACTGACATGATCCGCCCCGACCCCTTCCAATATCGCGCCAAGATGCAATTGCCGCTGCGCCGTGTCCGCCATGTCCAAATCCTCCAAATATGGGAAAAGTCTAGACCAGGCGGTGGGACAGTGACCAACGAGGCCTTCTCATAGGCTGTTTGAAGCTTCTGAACGGAACCGCTTATTTCGCCTTGACGGCGACCGCCTCGATCTCGACCAGAAAGCCCGGATTGGCGAGAGCGGCGACCTGCACCGTCGACCGGGCGACCTTGTTGGGCTGCGCCGCCGTGCCGAAGAACTGGGCGTAGCCTTCGGAAAATCCCTTGAAATCCTGCTTTCCGCCCAGCTTGGGATCGCCCACCAGGAAGACGGTCAGCTTGACCACGTCCTGCAGGCCATAACCCTGTGCCGCCAGCAGCGCCTCGATCTTGCGGAAGATGCCGACCGTCTGCGTCCGCGTGTCGCCATAGGCGGCGGGTGTCGTGGGGTCGGCCGCCTTGTCGGCCACGGGCGGCACCTGCCCGCTCAGATAGAGCGTCTCCGCCCCGGCGGGCACGGTCACGCCGGTCAATATGGGCGATGGGCCCTCGGCGCCATGCCGGACGACCTCAGACGCGGCGTGGGCGCTGCCGGCGCCGCCGACCAGCAGGCCCAGCGCGGCGAGGGGACGGATGAGGGGATGGGACATGATGGAAACTCCTTCTTTCAGGCGTGACGGGGGGTGACGTTTGCGGGTAACGGTACCAGCGCATCGGCGGCGCGCCGGGCGGAAAGCACCGCGCCTTCCTGCCAATGGCCCGAATATTGGGACAAATGGCTGCCCGCGAACAGGAAAGGGCCATCGGGCTGGTTGAGCAGGCGAAAATCGTCCAGGCTGTTGCCGTCCGCATGCCAGTCCAGCCAGGGCCCCAGATTATGGGGCGTCTTGCGCCAGTTGACGACGACCGGGGATTGCAGGTCCGCGCCATGGCCGGGATGGATGCGATCGACGGCGGCGCGGGCCAGCGCGATCTGCTCCGGGATCGGCCGCGCGGCAAAGCTCTTCGCCGCGTCCAATGCCATATAGGCGGCGAGCAGGACCGCCTGCGGCTGCTGGAAACGGTCGGACGGATACCAGATGACGGAGGTTTCGCCGCCGACGAAGGACAGGCCGCCATAAACCTGCTGCTCTTCCCAGAAGGGACGGCTCTGGAAGGCGACCTTGACCGTATCCTGATAATGAGCGGCGGCTATCGCCCGCTTCACCGGCGCGCTGAAATCGCCCTTGATGCCCGCCAGCACCGGCAGGGGCAGGGTGATGATGGCGCGGTCGGCCCGCACGACCTGCGCGCCGCCCTTCGCATCGCGCCAGACGATGCCGACGCCCGCGCCGGCCCGCCTGATCTCCACTATGTCCGCCCCGGTGACGACGGGCTTGCGCAGCGATGCTGCCAGCGCGCGGGGAATCCGGTCCATGCCGCCGACGGGCGCCAGCATGGTCGCCTGCATGTAGATCTCTTCCTCGAACAGCAGGCCCGCCAGATTGGGATTGGCGAGCAACTGGTCGAGCGTTCGCGGCGCCACCGCCTGCTGCACTTCGTCGAACGCGCCCGGCGGCCGCGCCAGCCCCGACCGCGCGCTGCCGCCATAATGGCCGTCCGCCGCCAGGTCGCCATAGCCGGTGAGGAATCTTTCCAGCGCCTTGCGCGTCGGCGCATCGATCGTCTGGTCGAACGACCCGGCGCGCAGTCCCTTTTCCAGCAGGGCGGACAGATGCCCGCGCAGGTCGTTCGCCGCCTGCCGCAGCCGCAGCGGCCCGTCCGCATCCGCGATGAAGGCGCTGCGGCTGCTGTTCACCAGCACCTCCAGCGGCACATGCAGGTCCCGGCAGAGGCCCAGAACGCCGTCATGATGGCTGGGAATCCGCGCCGCGCCCGCATTCAGGTACAGCCCGTCGCCAAAGCCGACCCGCTGCGTCGTCCCGTCTGTGTCGGTAAAGCTGTCGCCGCCGCGCAGCGTCCACACCCGCCCGCCGACGCGCCCGCGCGCCTCCAGCACGGTGACGTCGACGCCGCGTTGCTCCAGTTCCCTTGCGGCGACCAGCCCGGCGATGCCCGCGCCCAGGATGACGACGCTCCCCACCCCGTCCGTCCGGGTCGCACCAACGACCGGAGCGGGAAGCGCCGCCGCGAGCGTGGCGCCGCCCAGCGACCGGAGCAGGGCGCGCCGGTCGAGCGACGCCACGCCCTTAAAGCTCCGCCGAGACACGGAGATACCAGAATCCGCCCAGCACGCCGAGCGGCGAGGCGTCGGGATAGACGAACCCGCTCGCCGGAGCGCCGGTGGAAGGATAGAGCAGCCGGGTCTCGCGATCCGGATAATTGTCGAAGATATTCTCCCCGCCCACGGCGATCCGGAACTTGTCCGCGACCTTCACGCCGACCTCCAGATCGAAGGAGACTTCCGCGCCGAAAGTCTTGTTCCCGCCATTGGAAGCAAGCTGGTTATTGGTGAACTTGCCGAAATAATTGGCGCGGGCGACGACGTCGACCGGCCCCGCCTCCGCCGTCTGGGTGAACACGCCGCGCCAGCGGGGCAGCAGCGTCTCGATGTCGCGCTTGCGCTCGTCGTCGATCAGTTGCAGGGACCGTCCGCCCGGCAAGGTGATGGTCCGGCGATAGCTGAGCTTCGTACGGTTGTAATTGACCGCCAGCGACGATCCCAACTTGCCCCAGCCCGTATTCGCCCGATAATTCGCTACAAAGTCCACGCCCTGGGTCCGGGTGCCGAAACCATTGGTGAAATATTGGACCGCGCCCAGCGAATTGGGATCGACCACGCCCAGCGCGGCCAGTTGCACCCGATCCGCATCCGTCACCGAAACCCGACTGGTCAGTCCGATGCGGTTCGTCACCTTGATATTATAATAGTCCGCCGTGATGGTGAAGGATGGTGTGGGCGTCAGGACAAGACCGCCGCTGAAATTGACCGACTCCTCCGGCTTCAATGCGGTCGCGCCATAATATCTGGCGGCGGCGTCTTCGGGCGACAATGTGGCGATCTGCACCGGCACCGGATTGGTACCGATGAAGGAGGTCTGCAGGTTGCGCAGGTAAAGCTGCCCCGGCGTCGGCGCGCGAAAGCCGGTGCTGGCCGCCCCGCGCAACGCGATGGCGTCGCTGAACGCATAACGCGCCGTCGCCTTCACATTGGTCGTGCCGCCGAAGTCGTCATAATGTTCGTAACGCACCGCCCCGCCCAGGGTGAAGCGCGGCGTCACGTCCACCTCCAGGTCCAGATAGGCCGCCTGGCTGGCGCGCGACCGGTCGACGATCGATGTCGGGCCATAGCCGGGAAAGCCGTTGGAGCCGACCGGATGCGTGACGAGGAAGGTCGAACCGTCGGCGCGCCGCACCGTCTGGGACGCATAGATGCCCTGCGTATAGGACGCCGCGTCGCCCGCGCCGATCAGGAAGCTCTCGCGCCGATATTCGAAGCCGCCTGCAATGTTGAGCGGGCTGGCAAGGCCGATCTCCAGCGGATAGCTGAGGTCCAGATTGGCGTTCAGCTCGCGCTGCTCCAGCGACCCGTCATAGAAGTCGGTCGGTGAATCCGGCCCCAGCGACGGGTTGAACGTGTCGCTGATATAATATTTGATCCGGTTCTGGCCGTAACCGATGCTGGCGTCATAATGCAGTCCGCCGATTTCGCCCTTATAGCCGCCGACAGCGGAAATGTCCGTATTGGTGCTGCGGAACCGCGGCGTGAAGCCATTGGGAAAGATATTGGCGTCATTCCAGGTCCGCCCATCGGCATTCCATGTCCCATCGGCATTGCGGTCGAGATAATAGAGCGAAATCGACTTGCCGAAGGTGAAGGGACTGCCGGCCGGCCCTGTCGTCGTCACGGCGATCGGACGCCGATAGTTGAAGTCGATGACCTGATCCGAATAGCCGTAATTGCCGAAGAAATAGAGCGCGTCGTCGCCCAGCGGCAGTTCTGCGTTGACGAAGAAGCGATAGGCTTCGGTGTCGGGACTGCCGAACTTTGTCACCGGCTGCTTGACGTCATAGCCCAGCGTTTCCAGAACCACCGCGTCCGGACGCTGTACGGCGCGATTGGTGTCATGGGCGTTGATATATTCGCCGGTCAGGTTGATGAAGCCGCCTTCATTGCCCAGCTTCAATCCCCAATTGCCCGACAACTGGATGTCGCGCCCGTCGCCCTCATAATATTCGCCATAGCGCGCGTTGAGGCTCAGCCCTTCCGCATTGCTCTTCAGCGCGAAGTTGATGACGCCGGCAATCGCGTCCGATCCATATTGGGCGGCGGCGCCGTCGCGCAACACCTCGATCCGCTGGACCGCCGCGCCGGGAATCTGCGACAGGTCGGCGCTCTGCGACCCGGCGGCGAGCGACCCGCCGCTCACCTGCACCAGCGCGGAACGGTGGACGCGCTTGCCGTTGATCAGCACCAGCGTCTCGTCCGGCGGCAGGCCGCGCAACGTCGGCGGCCGGACGAAGGCCGATCCGTCGAACAGCGCGTTGCGCTGAAGGTTGAAGGAGGGAACCAGATTCTTGATCGCGGCCTTGATGTCGCTGGTCGCTTGCGATGCCAGATCGTCGGCGCTGAAGACGTCCACCGGCACGGCGGATTCGCTGACCGTGCGATCCGTCCGGCGCGTACCCGTGACGATGATCGCGTCGCGTTCACTCGCGGCCGCCGCCGCCGCATTGTCGGCGGGCTGCGCCTGCGCGCCTTGGGCAAGCGCCACCGCCGCCAGGGCCACGCCGGCCCCGGCCCAGATTTTCACCGAATGCATGAAGTCCCCCTGCTTATAATTTGTCGCGTGATCCGCGCGGGCGGGACATGGCTTCGGCCCCATCCCTGCGCTGAATTATCTACTATATCGGTAGATTATTGAGGCAATCGAGTTTTCGTCATAGATGGAACGGTGCGGAATATAGGGCGATTTCCGAACGATCGATCCCGCTCCGTTCGCGATCCGACCGGCGGCAAGGGGGAGCGACCTTGCCGCTCTCCTCCGTCAAAGCCCGGCCCGCCCGTCGGCCCGCGGGCGATCAGGCGGCGCTCTTTTCGGCCGCTTTGCTGCTGTAGCGATTGTCCGGCTGGGCTAGGCCCAGATGTTCGCGGAAGGTGGTGCCTTCATATTCGGTGCGGAACAGCCCGCGCGCCTGCAGGATCGGGATCACCCTGTCGACGAACAGGTCGAGCTGCCCGGGCAGCGGCTCGAACACGACGAAGCCGTCGGCGGCGCCGCTTTCGAACCATTGCTGCAACCGGTCGGCAACGGTCTCGGGCGATCCGACGAAGGCGCCGCGCGGCGTCGCCAGCCTTTCGGCCACTTGCCGCAGGGTCAGCTTTTCGGCGCGCACCAATGCCAATATCCGCAACGTCGCGCTCTGCTGGCTATTGATGCCGATATGCTCGACGTCTGGAAAGGGCGCGTCCAGATCATATTGGCGGAAATCATGATCGTTGAAGGTCCGCGACAGGAAGCCAAGGCCGGTATCGATCGATTCCAGCGACGCCAGTTCGCGATAACGCGCCTCCGCATCCTCGTCCGTCTCTCCGACGATCGGGGCGATTCCCGGCAGGATGAACAGTTGGTGCGGATCGCGGCCGAAACCCTTGGCCCGCGCCTTCACATCGGCATAATAGGCCCGGCCCGCCTCCTCGTCCTCGGCATGGGTGAAGATGACCTCCGCCCGCTTCGCCGCGAAATTGCGCCCGTCGTCCGAAGCGCCCGCCTGGAAGATGACCGGCTGGCCCTGCGGCGTCCGCTTGATGTTGAGCGGCCCGCGCACCTGGAAGAACTCGCCCTTGTGGTCCAGCCGGTGGAGCCGCTCCGGATCGACGAACTGGCCGCTTTCCTTGTCCGCGACATGGGCGTCCTCCTCCCAGCTGTCCCACAGGCCCTGGACCACGTCCAGATATTCCCCGGCGATGCGGTAGCGCACGGCATGGGGCGGATGCTCGGTCTTGCTGAAATTGGCGGCGGTATCGCCCAGCCAGGACGTCACGATGTTCCATCCCGCCCGGCCGCCGCTCAGATGGTCGAGCGAGGCGAACTGGCGCGCGACGTTGAACGGCTCGGAATAGCTGACCGTCAGCGTCCCCACCAGCCCGATGCGGGATGTGGTCGCCGCCAGCGCGGACAGGATGGTGATCGGCTCGAAGCGGTTGAGATAATGCGGACTGGACTTCTCCGTGATCGACAGGCTGTCCGCGACGAAGAGGAAATCGAACTTGCCGCGTTCGGCGGTGGCCGCCTGCTTCTGGTAAAAGGCCAGGCTGGTGCTGGCATTGACGTCGCGGCCGGGGTGCCGCCAGTCGTTCCAGGTGCGGCCGACGCCGTGCAGGATGAAGCCGAGCTTGATATGACGGTGCTGGGACATGATCGGTTCTCGCTCAATGATTGGCGCGGACCGGTCTATTATTCCGCCCATCGGCCGACCAACGCATAATGGTCGCCCATTTATCGATTCTGCAAAACCATTGAGCGCGGCTCGTAATTGGGCAGCGACGGCAAATATGCCGGATGCGGCAACTCCCCGGCGCACGGTTCCAGCTTCGCCAACACTGTCCACAGCCACAGCGCATCGTTCGCCGCGCGATGGCGGGCCGGGCAAAGCCGGTCCGCATGCCGCTGCGCCGCGAATATGTCCTCGCTCGTCACCGCCAGCGCGTCGAGGATGGCGGAGACATGCTCGATCGGACGGGCGCTTTCCCGGCCGGCGGCCTTCGCCAGCATATCCCACCAATAACCGTCGATGCCGCTGTCCGCGACAAGGCGCCGACCGCCGACCGCCCGGTCGAGTTCGGCGAAGACCCGATCGGCCGGCATGCCCTCCTGCTCCAGCTGCTCCGGGCTTATGCCGTGCAGGTCCAGCGCTTCCCGCGTCCAGTCCCATGCGCGCCAGTCGGTCAGGGGACGGATCAGCCAGGACCGGGCGCCTTTCGCATCGGCTATTCCGACCTCGATGGGAAAGGACCGGCCATGACGGGGAAGGCAGCTCGCTTCGAAATCGATCGTCACATAATCCATCGGCGCGATCTCCGTTATTCCGGCAATTGCCACGATCCCGACCGGATGTGGCGGCGCTCCTTCCGTTTCGATCTACAGGCTTCGGACAGCGAACAGTTATTTTCTCTGCCCGAAGAACCATGAATGATTGGAATAGGAGGACCGATCAATTGTTCCGCCAAGGCAATGATATTGAACGACCCGTATTTCCACATGGATGAGTATTGCCAATAATATTCGTATATTCAAAGCATGCCGACCAATCATCATAACCGGACGGCGCATCCATCCCTTAGCAATGGTCCTGCACGGAAATCGTCCGGCGACCTTGAAAGGTGATGATATGTCCTCCGCAGCAGCAGATATTCTGGACCGCGCCGATGGGATCATCGGCATCCGCCCCCTGCAACCGACCATCGGCGCCGAAATCGACGGCGTCGATCTCAGTAGGCCGCTTTCCCCCGGACAGCGCGACGCGATCCGCGCCGCCCTGTTGCGCTACAAGGTCGTGTTCTTCCGCGACCAGCCGCTGACCAATGAACAGCATGCCGCCTTCGCCGCGGCCTTCGGCCCGCTCTACACCCATCCCAGCACCACCGCCGATTCCAGGATCGCGCCCATCCACAAGATCGCGGCGGCCGACGCGGCCCGATATGAAAAGCGCATCCATCGGGACGTAAGGCCGGGCGACGCCTATCACAGCGACACGAGCTGGCGGCTGGTGCCGACCTGGGGCGCCGTGCTGCGCGCCGTCACCCTGCCCGATGTCGGCGGGGACACCATCTGGGTCGACGCGCATCTCGCCTATGAAGGGCTGTCGGACGACATCAAGGCGCGGCTGGAGGGGCTGCACGTCACCCATGACTTCCGGGAAGCTCTGGTCGGCGCCGGGCACGACTATCCGATCGTCGCGCATCCCGTCGTGCGCACCCATCGCGAAACCGGGCAGAAGATCCTCTGGGTCAACTATACCCAGCGGCCGCAGATATTGGGCGTGGAACTGGCGGAGAGCCGCGAATTGCTGGAGGAGATCGTCCGGCAATATAAGCGGCCCGAATATCAGGTCCGCTTTTCCTGGCGTCCCAACTCGGTCGCCTTCTGGGACAATCGGGCGGCGGTTCACTATGCCGTGCGCAACTATGGCGATTTCCCGCGCGTGCTGGAACGCATCCTGATCGCGGACGAACCGCTCTACGCGAACCTCTGATCCTTGGCGGGCCGGTTGCGGCTGCCGCCGCCGCCGGTCCCGGAGACGCCATGACGCGCACCATCCTCTCCCGGCGCAGGGTTCTTCCCTGGATCGTCCTCTTCGCCCTGATCGCGCTCGCCGCCATCGGCTTCGCCTCGCTCCGCCCGCATGGCGGGGGCGATCCGGGCCGCCCCGTCCTGAAGATCGGGGATCAGCGCGGCGGCGCGCAGGCGTTGATGCGCGCCGCCGGCGAACTGGACGATCTGCCCTACCGGATCGAATGGGCGCAGTTTCCGGCGGCCTCTCCCTTGCTGGAGGCGCTGGCGGCGGGCGCGATCGATGTGGGGGGCGTCGGCGCTCCGCCCTTCGCCTTCGCTTATGCCGGCGGCGCGAAGATCAAGGCGGTCTTCGCCTATCGTCCGCAGGGCCCCGGCGTTGGCCGCGCCTCCGCCATCGTCGTGCCGAAGGACTCGCCGGTCCGGTCCGTGGCGCAGCTCAAGGGGCGCAAGCTTGCCACCGTGCGCGGTTCGGCCGGGCAGGATCTGGCGCTCCGCCTGATCGAACAAGCGGGCCTTGCGTCGTCCGATGTCCGCTGGACCTATCTCGACAACGGCGCGGCCAAGGCGGCGCTGGAAAGCGGCGCGATCGACGCCTGGTCGACCTGGGGCAGCTATGTCGGCATCGCTGTCATGGAAAATGGCGACCGGGTGCTGGCCGATGCCAGCGGCCTTCCCGCCCAGACGGGTTTCTTTGCGGCATCGGAGTCCGCGATCCACGGCAAGCGGCCGATATTGGCCGATTTCCTGGCGCGGCTGAGTCGGGCGCGGCGCTGGGCGGCGGCGCATCCCGACGCCTTCGCCCGGACGCTGGCGCAGGAGACCGGCCTGCCCTTCAAGGTCGCCCGCTTCTCCATCACCGCCTATATCGGCACGGCGGAACCGATAAACGATGCTCTGGTTCGCGAACAGGCCGAAATCTTTGCCCGTTACCGCCGCGCCGGCATCATCCCCGCGCTGCCCGACATTCGCGGCGCCTATGACCCGTCTTTCAACGCCACGACCCTGGCCCGGCGGGACTGACGCCCTCTTTTTTCATTTCGAAGGATCTCCGATGAAAAGCCTGCTTCTCGCCGGCGCCGCACTTTCCGGCGCCGTCCTTCCATCCTTCGCCGCCGCGCAGGAGCTTGCCGCCGCCGACGATGCGGAAGCCGCCGGATCGGCCATCGTCGTCACCGGCACGCGCCGGGGCGGGGGACGGACGGTGGCGGACAGCCCCGTGCCCATCGACGTCATCAGTCCCCAGGAATTGCAGGCCACCGGCCGCACGGGCCTCAAGGAAGTGCTGGGCAACATCATCCCCTCCCTCACCATGCCGGCGCTGGGCGGCGGCGGCACCTCCGCCAGCGTGCGCCCCATCTCCATCCGGGGCCTGTCGGGCGACTATCTGCTGGTGCTGGTCAATGGCAAGCGGCGGCACACGACCGCGCTCATCAATAACCTTTCGCGCATATCGGGCGGTTCCACCCCCGTCGACATCGACCTCATCCCCACCAACGCCGTGGGCCGGATCGAGGTGCTGCGCGACGGCGCCGCCGCCCAATATGGGTCGGACGCGATTTCCGGCGTCATCAACATCCTGCTGGACGACGCGCCGGAGGGCGGCTCCTTCTCAGCCACCGCCGGGCAGCTTTACGAAAAGGGCGGCGCACTGGTGCAGCAGGGGCTAAGCTACGGCACCCGCATCGGCGGCGACGGCTTCGTCCGCATCGCCGTGGAGGGGAAGTATCACGACCGCGCCGACAGCTCCGCCGAACCTGTGCCCTATGTCTATCCTTTCGTGAACGGCGCCCCGGACCCGCGCGAGGCCCATGCGGATCATCTGATCGCGGGCGGCTATGGCCGGTCCAACCGGGACAAGATCGTCAACGGATCGGTCAACGCCGAACTGCCCCTCGGCGCGCTGACCGCCTACAGCTTTTCCACCCTCAGCTATCGCGACATCGATGACAAGCGCGGCGCGATCTTCCCGGCGACCACCGGCTATGGCGGGCAGGCGAATGTGCAGGGCCAGACATCCCTTCCCGGCCTCTATCCCTCCGGCTTCCAGGCGCGCCGGCGCATCGAGGAATGGGACTGGCAATCCGCCATCGGCCTGCGCGGCGATCTGACGGCAGGCTGGTCGTTCGACCTCTCCACCAGCTATGGGCGCGACCATGTGAAGCTGGGCGCCGAAGGCACTCTCAACCCTTCGCTCGGCCCGTCCAGCCCGACAAGCTTCTTCATGGGCAAGCAGATACAGGACCTCTGGGTCAACAATCTGGAATTCACCCGCGGCTACGACATAGGCACGGCCCGTCCGCTCGACGTGGCCATCGGGTTCGAGCATCGCTGGGAGAAGTTCCGCAACCGCGCGGGGGAGCCGGACAGCTACCGCGACGGCGGCTATGTGATCCCCGCCGACGGAACGCCCTTCGGCAACGCCTATGGCGGGCGGTCGCCATCGCCGGGACTGGTTTCCTTCACCGGAACCTCCCCGGCGGACGAGGCGACGCTCAGCCGCAACAACATCGCCGCCTATGTCGACCTGTCGACCGACCTGACGCCCGGCTGGTTCGTCGGCGTCGCCGGACGCTTCGAACATTATGACGACAGCGCGGGCGACACGGTGTCGGGCAAATTCTCGACCCGTTACGAATTCGCGCCCGGCCTTGCCGTCCGTGGCGGCGTCAACACCGGCTTCCGCGCTCCCTCGCTGGCGCAGGGCGGCTTTTCGACCACGCAGAACACGGCGACGATCATCGGCAATAACCGGGTCAGCACCACATCGAAATTCCTGCCGGTCGGCAGCATCGCCGCGCAGGCGCTGGGCGCCACCCCGCTCAAGCCGGAAAAGTCGCTCAACTACACGGCGGGCCTGTCCTTTGAGCGCGGACCGTTCCGCCTCACCGTCGACGCCTATCAGATCGCGGTGGACGACCGCATCGTCAAGACCGAATTCCTCGGCACGGCGGCCAATGGAGGCGCGGCCATCCGCGCCATCCTGGTCGCCAACGGCATCGACGATGTCGACAGCGCCCAATTCTTCGCCAACGCCATCGACACCCGCACGCGCGGCATCGACGTCGTGACGGAATATACGCTGCGCACCGGCGCGCTCGGCAGTTTCCGCCTGAACGCGGCCTACAGCTATAACCGCACGAAGATCACCCATGTCGTCGACACGCCGCCGGAACTCGCCTCGCTCAACGTCACCCTGTTCGGGCGCCAGGCGCAGCGCGACCTCGTCGCCGCGACCCCGCGCACGAAGCTGGTGCTGACGAACGACTGGTCGCTGGGCCGCCTGCATGCGCTGGCGCGGCTGACCCGCTTCGGCCGCTATGTGGAATCGAGCAATGTCGCGACCGGCGACCGGCGCTTCGGCGCGAAATGGATCGCGGACCTCGATGTCGGCTATGACATCAGCGATCGGCTGACGCTGTCGGTCGGCGCGAACAATCTGTTCGACGTCTATCCCGACCGCCATGGCGTGATCGCCTATGACGGATCGGGCGCCTACGGCAATTTCGCGCCGTTCGGGCTGAGCGGCGGCTTCTATTATGGGCGCGTTTCGGCGCGCTTCTGACCGCCGCCGCGCTGCGGGCTCAACTGCTGGTCCAGCCGCCGCCCAGCGCCCTGAACAGGTCGACCTGGGCGAAGGCCACCGCCCGGTTGGCGGTCGCCAGATCGCTCTCCGCCGCCGCCAGCGTCCGCTGCGCATCCAGCACGGTCAGGAAATCGATCTGCCCCTCCCGCTGCCGGGCAAGGCTGATGCGGGCCGCCCGCCCGGCAGCCTCCCGCGCGGCCTTCAGCGTATCGCGGCGCTCCAGCGCATGGGCATAGACGGACAGCGCCGTCTCGGTTTCCTCCAGCGCCTGCAGCACCGTGCCGTCGAACGCCGCGAGCGACCCGTCGGCATCGGCCCTTGCCGCCGCGATCCTTGCGCGATTGGCTTGGCTGTTGGGGAAGGCCCAGTTGATCAGCGGCCCCAGCAGCCAGCGGAACGGCCCGCCGCCGAAAATATCGCCGCCGCCCACCGCCGTCGTGCCGATCGATCCGCCCAGCGTGATGCGCGGATAAAGGTCCGCCGTCGCCACCCCGATCCGCGCCGTGTCGGCGGCCAACCGCTGCTCGGCGGCCCGCACGTCCGGACGCCGGGCCAGCAGGGCGCGCCCGTCCCCCACCGGTATGGGCTGGCTGAGGCCGGGCGTCGTCTTCTGGTCCTGCACGGGCGCGGGCAGCTCCTGCGGCGTGCGCCCCGTCAGCGTCGCCAGCCGGAACAGCGCGCTGTCCCGGTCGGCGATCAGGCTGGGGATGATCGCCGCCTGCTGGTCGCGCAGCGCCGTCACGCGGATCACGTCCAGCCGGTCCGACCGGCCCACCTCGAACCGCGCATTGGTGATGCGGATGCTGTTGTCGAGCAGCGCCACCGTCTGCCGCGCCACGGCGATCCGCTCCGCCGAACTGGTCGCGTCGACATAGGCGCGCACCGTGTCCGCGACCACCGCCACGCGCACCGCGTCGGCATCGGCCGACGCGGCGTTCACGTCGCCCTTCGCCGCCTCGATGCTGCGCTTCACCCGCCCGAACAGATCGACCTCATAGGCGACGTTCAACCCCGCATCGACGGTCCAGTTCTCGCGGTCGGCCCCCGGCAGCGTCTGCGCCGCCGACGCCCGGCCATAGCTGGGCGAACCGCTCAGGGTCGTCTGCGGCAGCCTGTCGGAACGGGCGCCGCGCAACTGGGCGCGGGCCTTTTCCAGCCGGGCGACGGCCACGCGGATGTCGCTATTGGCCTTCAGCGCGTCCTGCACCAGCCCGTCCAGCACCGGATCGCTGTAGAGCCGCCACCAATGCTCGTCGGCCTGCGCCGTGCTGACTGCTGTGCTGGCCGCCGGACCGGCCGCGCCGATAAAGGCCCCGGCAGCAGCGGTCGGGGTAGCCGGGGCCTTATAGTCCGGCCCTGCGGCGCAAGCGGTCAGGGCCGACGCGCCGAGCAGAAGGGGGAGGAGTGTCTTGATCATCATGCCGTTCCTTATTCGGCGGGTTGCAGCGCGGCGGGGGCCTGACCCTTGCCCTTGCGGGAAAAGCGGTCGCCCAATGCGCGGCACACGACATAGAAAGTGGGGGTGAAGAGCAGGCCGAACGCCGTCACGCCGGTCATCCCGAAGAAGACGGCCGTGCCCAAGGCCTGCCGCAGCTCCGCGCCCGCCCCGCTCGCGATCACCAGCGGCACCGCGCCCAGGATGAAGGCGAAGCTGGTCATCAGGATCGGACGCAGACGGGTCTGCGCTGCCTGAACGGCGGCATCCACCGGCGAAAGTCCCTGTTCCTCCTCCGCCTGCTTGGCGAACTCGACCACCAGGATCGCGTTCTTCGCCGCCAGGGCGATCAGCACGACCAGCCCGATCTGCGTCAGGATATTATTGTCCATGCCCCGCAAATTCACGCCCAGCATGGCCGCGAACAGGCACATCGGCACGATCAGGATGATCGACAGCGGCAGCGTCAGGCTTTCATATTGCGCCGCCAACACCAGGAAGACGAAGAACACCGCCATGGCGAAGACGACGCCCGCCGTATTGCCGGCGATCACCTGCTGATAGGCGACGCCCGTCCATTCCTTGCCATAACCGGCGGGCAGGGTGGAATCGGCCAGCTTCTCCATCGTCGTCAGCGACTGGCCCGAACTGTATCCGGGCGCGGTATCGCCGTCGATCTCCACCGCCGGCAGCAGGTTGTAGCGCACCACGCGATAGGGACCGGTCTTGTCCCTGAAGGTCGAGACGGAACCGATGGGCACCATCTGCCCGCTGTTCGACCGGGTCTTCAGATTGGCGATGTCCGCCACCGTGCCGCGATGGTCGGCATCGGCCTGTGCGGTCACGCGATAGGTGCGCCCCAGCAGGTTGAAGTCGTTGACGAAGGCGGAGCCCAGATAGACCTGCATCGCTTCGAACACGCGCTCCGGCGGCACGCCCAGCAGATCGGCCTTGCGCCGGTCCACATCGGCATAGACGCGGGGCGTGCCGACATCGAACAGCGTATAGACCATGTTGAGTCCGGGCGTCTGGTTCGCCTTGGCGATGAAGTCCTGGGCTTGCCTGTTCAGCCCGGCATAGCCATGATCCTCGCGGTCCTGCACCATCAGGCGGTATCCGCCCGCCGAACCGATGCCCTGGATGAGCGGCGGCGGCACGAGCAGGATGCGGGCCTTGTCATAACCGGCGACGGCCTTGTTCGCCTGCTCCATGATCCCGGCATAGGTGACGCCTTCTTGCCGACGCTCGGCGAAGGTCTTGAACGGGAAGTAGATGGCGGCGCTGTTGGGCGCCTGCGTCTGCGAAGGGCCATGGAAACCGGCGAACATCACCGCGCCGCGCAGCCCCTTGACCGGCAGGATCTTCGCCGCGACCTCCCGCGTCACCTTGTCGGTGCGTTCCAGCGACGCGCCGGAGGGGAGTTGCACGACTGCGAGGAAATAGCCCTGATCCTGCGCGGGGATGAAGCCGCCGGGCGTCACCCAGAACAGGGCGATGGTGGCGGCGATCAGCCCCGAATAGGTCAGCAGCATCTTCTTGGGCCGCGCGACGAGGAAGCGGGTGAGGCGGGCATAGCCAGCGCTCAGCCGGTCGAAGCCGCGATTGAAGCGGTCGGCCGCCTGCCCGGCCAATTGGCGCCAGCGCGGCGCATTGTCCAGATCATGCGCGCCATTTTGGGCATGGGGCTTCGACTTCAGCAACAGCGCCGCCGCCGCCGGAGACAGAGTGAGCGAGAGGATCAGCGAAATGATCGTCGCGGTCGAAATGGTGACGGCGAACTGCTGGTAGAAAGCGCCCGAAATGCCGGTGATGAACAAAGTCGGCACGAACACCGCGCACAGGACGAGGACGATGGCGATCAGCGCCGTGGACACCTCATCCATGGAGACGCGGGCGGCCTCCAGCGGCGACATGCCATGCTCGATATTGCGCTCGACATTCTCGACCACGACGATGGCGTCGTCGACGACGATGCCGATGGCCAGCACCAGCCCGAACAGCGACAGATTGTTCAGCGAATAGCCCAGCCCCGCCAGAATCGCCGCCGTGCCGATCAGCGAGACCGGAATGGCGATGATCGGGATGACCGCCGCGCGCCAGTTCTGGAGGAAGACCAGAATGACGAGCACGACCAGGATCACCGCTTCGAACAGCGTGTGATAGACGGCGTCGATGGACTGGGCGATGAATTCGGTCGGATTGTAGATGACGCTATATTCCAGCCCCTTGGGGAAGCGCTTGGAAAGCTGCTCCATCTCCGCCTTCACCTTCTCCGCCGCGTCCAGCGCGTTGGAGCCGGGGCGCTGCATCGTCGCGATGACGACGGTCGGCTTGTTCGACAGATAGGTGTTGATGCCATAATCCTGCGCGCCCAGCTCGACGCGGGCGACGTCGCCCACCCGGACCTGACGGCCGTCCGCATCGGTGCGGATGACGATGTCCGCGAACTGCTGCGGCTCGGTCAGGCGGCCCTGCATCTCGACGCCAAGCTGGAAGGCTTCACCGCGATCATAAGGGGGCTGGCCGATGGAACCGGCGGAAACCTGCACATTCTGGGCGCGCAGGGCCTGCACGATCTCGCCCGCCGTCAGGTTGAGCGCGGCGGCGCGGTCGGGGTCGATCCAGATGCGCATCGCATAGTCGCGCGATCCGAAAAGCTGCACGTCGCCCACGCCGTCCAGCCGCGCCAGCCGGTCGCGCACCTGCGTCAGCGCATAGTTGGAGATATAATCGCGGTCGAACGTCCCGTCCGGCGACTGGAGGTTCACGACCATCAGGAATTCCGGGGTGGTCTTGCGCGTGACGACGCCCAGCCGCTGTACCTCTTCGGGCAGGCGCGGGATGGCGACGGCGACGCGGTTCTGGACCAGCACCTGCGCAGCGTCCAGATCGGTGCCGACCTTGAAGGTGACGGTGATCGTGACCTTGCCGTCGCCGGTCGACTGGCTGCTTTGGTAGAGCATGTCGTCGACGCCGTTGATTTCCTGCTCGATCGGCGCGGCGACGGTGGACGCGACGGTTTCGGCGGACGCGCCGGGATATTGGGCGGAGACCGTGACCGTGGGCGGCACGATGTCGGGATATTGCGAGACGGGCAGACCGACAAAGGCGATCGCGCCGACCACGGTGATGATCACCGCGATCACGGCGGCAAAGATCGGCCGGTCGATGAAGAAACGGGAGAGGCGCATCGGACGAATTCCTCGATGGCGTGAAAAGGGGTTCGCGATCCGGGGAGCGCGCGTTTCAGCTTGATTTCCTACCTCTGCCTCCGTTCGCCCTGAGCTTGTCGAAGCCTGCCCTGAGCGCCTGCCTTGCAGGCAGTCGAAGGGGGCTTCACTTCTCTTCAAGGAAAAGTGCAGGGCTTCGACAGGTTCAGCCCGAACGGGGAGGGGTGATGCCTTAGCGAGCGAAGGTCGCCTGAGCCGCGATGGGAGCTGCGCTATCCACCGCCGCAACCGGCGCCGGAGCCGCCTTGATCGCCGCCGGCTTCGTCGCGACCTTCGCGCCCGGCATGGCCGCCTGAATGTTCGACACGATCACCCGGTCGCCGGGCGTCAGCCCCGCGCGGATGATGCGCAGCCCGTCCACCACCGGACCCAGCTCCACCGGCTTCGCCGCGACGCTGTCGTCCCGCCCGACCACCAGCACGGTCTTGCGCGCCTGATCGGACTGGATCGCCTCATCCGGCACCAGCAAGGCATTGACCTTGCCGCCATTGGCCAGCCGCATATTGCCGAACAGCCCCGGCGTCAGGAACATGTCCGGATTGTCGAACACGGCCCGCACCCGGATCGTCCCCGAACGCGGGTCAAGCCCGTTGTCGGTGAAGTCCAGCCGCCCCTTGTGCCGATAATCCGCTTCATCCTGCAACCGCACCTCGACCGCGCCGCCAGCGCCCCTGTCGCGCTGCGACTTCAGGTACAGCGCCTCGGACGCGTCGAAGTTGAAGTAAATGGGATCGAGCTTGTTGACCGTCGTCAGCAATGTCGCGCCCGCCCCCTCGCCCGCCGAGACGAGATTGCCGATATCGACCCGCCGGTCCGAAACCCGCCCCGAAATCGGCGCGCGGACCTGCGTGAACTCGACATCCAACGCCCGCTGCCGTTCCCGCGCCTGCGCCCCCGCCAGCGCGGCCTGCGCCGCCTGCAACCGCGACCGGAGCGAGTCCACTTCACTCGCGGAAACCGCCTCGTCCCCCGTCAGACGCTGGACGCGGCTATAATCGTTCTGCGCCAGCAGCAAGGCGCTGCGGGCGCTCGCCGTGCTGGCCTTCGCCTCCGCCAGAGCCGCCAGGAAAGGCCGCTGGTCGATGGTGAAGAGCAGTTGCCCCGCCTTCACATAATCGCCGTCCCTGAAGTGGATCGCCGTCACCGACCCCGACACGCGGGGACGAATCTCGACCGTCTGGCTGGGCGCGAAGCGTCCGACATAATCGTCCCACTGCGTCACCGCGCGGGTCAGCGGGGCGGAGACGCCCACGGTGACCAGCGGGGTGGCGGCGGCCTGCGCCTCGGGCCTGTCGATCAGCTTCCACGTCACGCCGCCCAGGATGGCGAGCGCGATCACGCCCAGCGAAACATGGCGCTTTCGCCAGCGGGCGAGGGGGGTGGCCGACCTGGTGTCGACGTCGATGGGGGTGTGCATGTTCATGGTGTCAGCTCCGGGAACCTTGGAAGCGCCGTTGCGCGCTGATGCTGGCCAGCAATGTTTCGAGCTGGCCCTCGTTGAATCCGGCCTTCAAAAAGGCCTTCAGGAAGGAAGGACGGACCGCATAGCCGCGATGCCAGGCGTCGACCGCCAGACGGCGCAGGCTCTCCAGCCGCGTGTTGGCAAGGCGCGGATTGGCCCGCTCCCCAAATATCCAGCTTTTCACCCGGTCCCAGCGGTCCGGCGCGCGCAGCGACGACAGGCCGTCCCCCCGCGCAAGCTGGATGATCTGCCATTCGACGGGCGCGAAACCGGCGTTCGCCGCCCTTTTGACGCCAATCGCTCCGCCATCTTCGGCCAGCGTGGCAAGTTGCAGAAATGCCATGGCAATTCCCCTGTGCATGACGCGCAACCGGGAATCGGGCCGACGCATCGTCGTCCGCTGCGAGCCATCCCGGCCGAACGTGGAAAAAAACCTCTCCGCCGCGCGACCGGCGGGCCGCGCGTCGAACAATGGAATGATGGTCAGGTCGCGCCGCCCTGTTGGGCTGGTCGCGTCAGGTCGTCAGCGACGACAGGGTTTGAGAAACGTCCGCATCATGTGACCCCTTTTGGAGAGCAGGTCTATTCAATACTGACTGGTATATAATGCGGTGCAGCAGCAGGGTCAACAGGCTTTTTATACCGTTTGGTAATTTTTCGGTATGGAATTCCGGAAAGCCCGGTTTTCCGTCACTTCCCCGGCCAGACGGCCAGCGTCGTCTCCACCAGTTGCTCCAGCAGTTCGCGCGACATCCCCGCGCTCGCATGCACGGCCATGCCCTGCACCACGGCGGTCAGATAGGTGGCCAGCGCCTTCGGCTCGATCGTGTCGGGAAAGTCGCCTTCCTCCCGCGCCCGTTCCAGCCGCGCCACCAGGGCCGCGTCGGAGGAGGCGCGGCGGGCGATGACCTCGTCGCGGATCGACTCGGCCTGCGTGGCGCAGGCGACCGCGCTGATCACGCCCAGGCAGCCATGCGGATCGGTCGTCCCGGTCTGGATCGCCAGCGACCCGCGCAGCAGCCGTTCGGCCACGCCCTTTGCGGTGGGTTCGTCCAGCGCGGACTTGATGTAGCACAGCTTGTCGCGCTCATAGAGGTCGAGCGCCTTGCGGAACAGCGATTCCTTGTTGCCGAAACAGGCGTAGAGGCTGGGCTTGGTGATGCCCATCGCCTCGGTCAGTTCCGCCATGGACGCGCCTTCATAGCCGCGCCGCCAAAAGACGGTCAGCGCGGCACTGAGCGCTTCTTCGGGATCGAACTCCCTCGGGCGTCCCCTCGCTGTCTGAGTCTGTGTTTCCATACCGAGCGGTATATAGTGAGAGTTGCGCCCATCGTCCAGACCCGGCTTCTACGGAGCGCCACTTTGCCCTATCAGCCGGAAAAAAGAGAGCAAAGCGCGCATGCAGACCCGCCTTCTTCAATATTTCCTGGCCCTGGAGAGGGAAGGGCATTTCGCCCGCGCCGCCGCCGCCTGCCATGTCTCGCAACCCACGCTCTCGGCCGGCATTTCCGCGCTGGAGGCGCAACTCGGCAAGCGCCTGATCCAGCGCAACCGCCGCTACGCCGGGCTGACCGAGGAGGGCCGGGCGATCCTCCCCTGGGCGCAGCAGCTTGTCGCGGCGGCGGACAATCTGATGCAGGCGGCGGCGGTCGCCAAGGGCCCCTTGCAGGGCGAATTGCGCCTGGGCGCGATCCCGGCCGCCATGCCCGCCGTCGGCCCGCTGGTGGAGGCGCTGCTGGAGCGGCATCCCGGCCTCAACATCTCGGTCCGGGCGCTGACCTCGCGCCAGATCGAGCGGGAACTCACCGCCTTCGAACTGGACGCGGGCCTTACCTATCTGGATTTCGAACCGCCCTCCCACATGCTGGCCGCCCCCCTTTATGTCGAGCGCTACATGCTGGTGGCGGCGCGGGGCGTGCTGGACGAAAAGCGCCCGCCGGACTGGGAGGATGTGGCCGCCCTGCCGCTGTGCCTGCTCCATCAGGGCATGCAGAACCGGCGCATATTGGACGCCCGGCTGGGCGAGCGTGGCCTCGCGCTGCGCCCGGTGGTGACGGCGGACAGCTATGTCGCCCTGTTCGCGCTGGTGCGGCAGGGGCGGCTCTGCTCCATCGTGCCGGACAGCCATGCGATGCTGCTCGACGGTCTGGACTGGGTGCGCACCTTCGCGCTGCCGGACGCGGAGGAGGGGAGCCGGATCGGCGTGATCGTTTCCGACCGCGCCCCGCTGGGCCCGCTGGCGCAAGCGGTCCTGACCGTGGCGCGGGATATTTCAGGACGGAGCGAGGCGGTTTAAGGAGCGCCCCCACTCCCCGTCATGCTGAACTCCTTTCAGCATCCATTGGGCCTCCCAAGCGGAGCGTTCTGAAAGGCCCCGCCCTGAACCTCAAGTGGACGCATCTCACTGAGGCGATGGGTAAAAGGACTATCCTCTCTCCTCCTCCCTTTCCCCCAACACAATCGCATCGATCCGCCGCAACATGGCGACGAACGCCTCCACCTCCTCCGCACTGAAATGCGAGAATATCCCGCTCTCCAGCTCCAGCGCCCTGGGCGCGATGGCCCCATGCAACCGCCGCCCTTCCTCCGTCAGCGCCAGCAGATGCGACCGCCGGTCCTCCGCATTGGGCAGGCGCTGAACAATCCCCCGCCCGGTCAACGCAATCGCCGCCCGGCTGACCGTCACCTTGTCCATGCGGCTCCGGGCGCAGATCTGCTGCTGCGTAACGCCGCCAAGCTCCGCCACCCAGGCGATGACCCGCCATTCCGCAATGCTGATCCCGAACAGCCTCTCATAACTTTGCGCGATGGTGTCGCTCAGCAACGCCGCCGTGAAGGACAGGCGATAGGGAATGAACTGATCGAGGCGCAGCGTCTTGGCGGTCATCCGCAACTGGTAACATTTGATACTTCATCGGCAAAGCGCTATGATGGTAACAATTGATACCATAGGAGTCGCGCCGAAATGGGAGAGAGCAGGCCATCCGCAGCCGCCATGCTGACAGGCTTCGGCAATCATTTCGCGACGGAGGCGGCGCCCGGCGCCCTACCGGTGGGCCGCAACTCCCCGCAACACGCCCCCTATGGCCTTTACGCCGAACAACTGTCCGGCACCGCCTTCACCGCGCCCCGTTCGGAAAACCGGCGAAGCTGGCTCTATCGCCTGCGCCCAGCGGCCAATCACCCGCCCTACCGCCCCTATGAGGCCGAAACCCTCCTGCGCAGCGGCCCCTTCGACGAAGCCCCCCCGACGCCCAACCGCCTGCGCTGGGACCCCCTGCCGCTCCCCGAAAGACCGGTGGATTTCCTCGACGGCCTCATCAGCTATTGCGGCGCGGGCGACCCGGCGGCGGGCGAGGGCCTGGCCGTCCACCTCTACGCCGCCAACCGCCCGATGGAAAAGCGCGCCTTCACCAATGCCGACGGCGAAATGCTGATCGTGCCGCAGCAGGGCAGGCTGCGCCTCACCACCGAAATGGGCGTGATGGACGTCGCGCCGGAACAGATCGCGCTGATCCCCCGCGGCGTGCGGTTCAGGGTGGACCTGCCCGACGGAACGGCGCGGGGCTATGTCTGCGAAAATTACGGGGCCTTGTTCCGCCTTCCCGACCTCGGCCCCATCGGCGCCAACGGCCTCGCCAACGCCCGCGATTTCGAAACCCCCGCCGCCTGGTTCGAGGATGACGACAGCCCCCACGAAATCGTCCAGAAATTCGCCGGCCGGTTATGGACGACGACGCAGGACCATTCCCCCTTCGACGTGGCGGCCTGGCACGGCAATCTCGCGCCCTGCCGCTACGATCTGCGCCGGTTCAACACGATGAACACGGTCAGCTACGACCATCCCGATCCGTCGATCTTCACCGTGCTGACCTCCCCCAGCGACCGGGCGGGAACCGCCAATTGCGACTTCGTGATCTTCCCGCCGCGCTGGATGGTGGCGGAGGACACATTCCGCCCGCCATGGTTTCACCGCAATGTGATGAGCGAATTCATGGGCCTGATCCACGGCGTCTATGATGCCAAGGCAGGCGGCTTCGCGCCCGGCGGCGCGTCGCTGCACAATTGCATGGCGGGCCACGGACCGGACAAGGCCAGCTATGAAGGCGCGCTGGCCGCCGAGTTGAAACCGCACCGGATCAGCGACACCATGGCCTTCATGTTCGAAAGCCGCTTCGCCTTTCGCCCGACCCGCTTCGCGATGGAAACGCCGCTGGGCCAGTTGGATTATGACGATTGCTGGTCCGGCTTCACCAAGGCGCAATTGCCGCAAGGGGCCGGTTCAAGAGAAGAGGAGGGGGCATGAGCTTCCCGCAGATCGACGAAACCCATAATCCCACCCGGTCGAGCTGGGTCGAGGGAGCCGATGGCCATCCCGACTTCCCGGTCCAGAACCTGCCCTACGGCATTTTCTCGCTCCCCGGCGGCGCGGCGCGGGCGGGCGTCGCGATAGGGGAGCGGATTTTCGACCTGCGCGCCGCCGCCGAAGCGGGCCTGCTTCCCGCCGCGGCCGCCGCCGTCCTGCACGGAACCACCCTCAACGCCCTGATGGCGCTCCCGGCGGCGGACCGGCTGGCGCTGCGCCGCTGGCTCAGCGCCCTCTTCAGCGATGAAGGACAGCGCCACGCCGTCGAACCCCTGCTGCACCGGGCGGCGGATTGCGCGCTGCACCTGCCCGCCGCGATAGGCGATTATACCGACTTCTATGTCGGCATTCACCACGCCACCAATATCGGCAAGCTGTTCCGCCCCGACAATCCGCTGCTGCCCAATTATAAATATGTCCCCATCGGCTATCATGGACGGGCATCCTCCATCCGGCCGTCAGGCGTGCCGGTGATCCGCCCGCAGGGCCAGCGCAAGGCCCCCGATGCCGATGCTCCGGTGGTGGGGCCCAGCCAACGACTGGATTATGAGCTGGAACTGGGCATCTGGATCGGCGCGGGCAATGCGCTGGGGGAGCCTGTGCCGATTGCCGAGGCGGCGAACCATATAGCGGGCTTCTGCCTGCTCAACGACTGGTCGGCGCGCGACTTCCAGGCATGGGAATATGTGCCCCTGGGCCCGTTCCTGGCCAAGAATTTCCAGTCCACCATCTCCCCCTGGGTCGTGACGGCGGAGGCCATGGCCCCCTTCCGCATCGCCCAGCCTCCAAGGCCGCAGGGCGACCCGCAACCCTTGCCCTATTTGTGGGACGAACAGGATCAGGCCCATGGCGCACTGTCCGTCGATCTGGAGGTCCATCTGTCGAGCGCAAACATGCGGGCGCAGGGCCTCGCGCCCGTGCGCCTCTCGCGCGGCCCCGCTTCCTCCATGTACTGGACCGCGCAGCAGATCGTCGCCCATCATGCGTCCAACGGCTGCAACCTCAATCCCGGCGACCTGCTGGGGACGGGCACGCTCTCCGGCCCGACGCCGGACAGCTATGGCAGCCTCATGGAACTGACCGAGGGCGGCAAGACGAAGATCCTCCTGCCGACCGGTGAGGAACGCGCCTTTTTGCAGGATGGCGACGAACTGGCGCTGAAGGCGGTGGCGCGGGCGGACGGCTATGTCCACATCGGCTTCGGGGAATGCCGCGCCCTGATCGAGCCGGCGCGATGAGCGCGCTCACCCTCCACGGCTATTGGCGTTCGACCAGCTCCTATCGCGTGCGGATCGCGCTGAACCTGAAGGGCGTGGCCTATGATCAGGTCACGCACGACCTGCGCACCGGCGCGCAGCGGGAACCGGACTATCGCGCCCTGTCCCCGCAAGGGCTGGTCCCCGCCGTGGAGACGCAGGATTTTGCGTTCACGCAAAGCCCCGCCATTCTGGAGTGGATCGAGGAACGCTGGCCGCAACCGCCCCTGCTGCCGCCCGATGCGGAGGGGCGGGCAATCGTGCGCTCCATGGCGGCGCTGATCGGCTGCGACATCCACCCGCTCAACAATCTGCGCGTCCTTCAGGCGCTGAAGCAGGACTTCGGCGCTGACCAGCCCGCCCTCGACACATGGATCGCCCGCTGGATCACGGACGGCTTCGCCGCGCTGGAGGCATGGGTGACGCGCCATGGCCGGGGTTTCGCCTTTGGCGACCGGCCGGGGCTGGCGGACTGCTATCTGGTGCCGCAACTCTATTCGGCGGAGCGCTTCCATGTCGACCTGTCCGCCTTTCCCGCCCTCGTCGCGGCGGGGGAAAAGGCGCGGGCGCTGGACGCCTTCGCAATGGCCCATCCGTCCGTCCAGGCCGACGCCGATCCATGAGCGAGGACGAACGGCTGACCGCGACCCCGCCGGGCGTGGCCCTGGCTCCGCTCGACAGCATAGCGGACGGCAAGGCGCGCAATTTCGTGATCCAGATGCGCAAGGGCCGCTTCCACGGCTTCGTCCTGCGCATCGGGAACGAAGTCCGCGGTTATGTCGACCGCTGCCCCCATATGGGCCTGCCTCTGGCGCAGAAGCTGGACGATTATCTGACGCCGGACGGCGCCCTGATCGCCTGTAGCTGGCACGGCGCCCTCTTCGCGCCATCCGACGGCGCATGCCGGGGCGGTCCCTGCGCCGGGGCAGCACTGACCCCTTGGCCCGTGACGGTCGAAGACGGAATGATCGTGACGGCGGTTTGATAGATAATCTCTATCAAACATGATCGTCTTCGATTTGACGCCACTCCCGCCAGAGCGCAGCATGGCGCGCAGGAAAGGGCGGAAAAGATGCAGCAGGAAGACGCAACGAGGCTGATAGAGGACTGGACCCGGACCCATGGCCGCACCCGCGACCGCCTGCTCCCGCTGCTGCACATGTTGCAGGAAGAGATAGGCTTTATCGATGATGCAGCCATCCCCGCCATCGCCACCGCACTCAACCTCAGTCGCGCAGACGTTCATGGAGTTGTGACCTTCTACCATGATTTCCGCCGAACCCCCGCCGGCCGGCATGTCGTAAAACTCTGCCGCGCCGAAAGCTGCCAGGCCCGCGGCGCCACGGCAATCGAGAAGGCCGCAACCGATCGGCTGGGCGTCCCCATGGGCGAGACGCGCCCGGACGGACAGGTCACGCTGGAACCCGTCTATTGTCTCGGCCTGTGCGCCGTCGGTCCCAACGCCCTTGTCGACGGAAGGCCGGTCGCGCGGATCGACGTGGCGGCCCTCGACCGGATCGCGCAGGAGATCGCGGCATGAAGCGGGTCTATGTCAGCCGGGACATGGCCTCCGTCGCCCTGGGCGCGGACGAGGTCGCCCGCGCCTTCGAAGCCGCAGGATGCGAGGTGGTGCGCACCGGCAGCCGGGGACTCTTTTCCATCGAGCCTTTGGTCGAGGTCGAAAGCGAGGGGAAGCGGATCGGCTTCGGGCCGGTCGGACCGGCGGACGTCGCGGCCGTGCTGGACGGCAGCCATGAAGCGCGGCTGGGCGACGTGGCGGCCTTGCCCTTCTTCGCCGGGCAGCAACGCTTCACCTTCGCGCGCTGCGGAGTGATCGATCCGCTCAGCCTGAAGGACTATGCCGAACATGGCGGCTGGCGCGGGCTGGAAACGGCGCGCGGCATGACGCCCCAGGCGGTGGTGGATGCGGTGAAGGCATCCGGCCTGCGCGGGCGGGGAGGGGCGGGCTTTCCCACCGGCATCAAATGGCAGACGGTGCTGGATGCGGTTTCGGACGCCAAGTTCATCGTCTGCAATGCCGATGAAGGCGACAGCGGCACCTTTGCCGACCGGATGCTGGTCGAAGGCGATCCCTTCTGCCTGATCGAAGGAATGGCGATAGCCGGTCATGCCGCGGGAGCAAGCCACGGCTATATCTATATCCGCAGCGAATATCCCTTCGCCATCGCCACCATGCGGGAAGCGATCCAACTCTCCGCCGAACGGACCGCGCCTTTCACGCTCGAAGTGCGCGTCGGGGCGGGCGCCTATGTCTGCGGCGAGGAAACCGCGTTGCTTGAAAGCATCGAGGGCAAGCGGGGGCAGGTGCGGGCAAAGCCGCCTCTCCCGGCGCTGGCGGGGCTGTTCGGACGACCGACGGTGATCAACAATCTGCTCAGCCTGGCGGCGGTTCCCTTCATCCTGGCGGAAGGGGCGAAGGCCTATGCGGACGTCGGCTTCGGCCGGTCGCGCGGCACCATCCCGGTGCAGCTTGCGGGCAATGTGAAGCATGGCGGCCTCTATGAGATCGGCTTCGGCATCACGCTGGGCGAACTGGTGAACGACATCGGCGGCGGCACGGCCAGCGGGCGGCCCGTCCGCGCGGTGCAGGTCGGCGGGCCCTTGGGCGCCTATTTCCCGCCCAGCATGTTCGACCTGCCCTTCGATTATGAGGCTTTCACGCAGGCTGGCGGGCTGATCGGCCATGCCGGGATCACCGTGTTCGACGACAGCGTCGACATGGCGCACATGGCCCGCTTCGCGATGGAATTCTGCGCGGTCGAGAGCTGCGGCAAATGCACCCCTTGCCGGCTCGGGTCGACGCGGGGCGTCGAGGTGATGGACCGGATCATCGCGGCGCGGGACAGCGCGACCGTCGTTCAGGCCGGACGCAATTGGGAGGGGTATCTCCAGAAAGCGCTCAATTCTCGCACGCCCGACCGGATCGATACCGGGCTGGAGGCGCAGACGGCGTTGCTGCGCGACCTTTGCGACACGATGAAACATGGCTCGCTCTGCGCGCTGGGCGGTTTCACGCCCTATCCGGTGCTGAGCGCGCTCGATCATTTCCCCGAGGATTTCGGTGCCAAGTCGCCGGTGAAGGAAGCTGCGGAATGAGCTACACGCGCGAAACCGACCATGGAACCCCGCCCGCCATATCGACCGGCAGGAGCGTGACCCTCACCATCGACGGCGATACCGTGACGATGCCGGAAGGCACGTCGATCATGCGGGCGGCCTCGCTGACCGGCTGTTCGATCCCCAGGCTGTGCGCGACCGACAATGTCGAAAGCTTCGGTTCCTGCCGCCTCTGCCTGGTCGAAGTGGAAGGACGCAACGGCTATCCCGCCTCCTGCACCACGCCGATTGCCGAGGGCATGGTGGTGCGGACGCAGAGCGAGCGGCTGAAGCAGTTGCGGCGCGGGGTGATGGAGCTGTACATCTCCGACCATCCGCTCGACTGCCTGACCTGCCCGGCCAATGGCGATTGCGAATTGCAGGAGCAGGCGGGCGCCGTGGGCCTGCGCGACGTCCGCTACGGCTATGACGGCGCGACCAATATGGGGCAGGCGAAGGACCGGTCGAACCCCTATTTCGACTTCGATCCCAGCAAATGCATCGTCTGCTCGCGCTGCGTGCGCGCCTGCGACGAGGTGCAGGGCACATTCGCCCTGACCATCGAAGGGCGGGGCTTCGACTCCAGGGTGTCGCCATCGCAGGGGCAGGATTTCCTCTCGTCCGAATGCGTGTCCTGCGGCGCCTGCGTCCAGGCATGCCCGACCGCGACCCTGACCGAGAAAAAGGTGGTGGAGATCGGCACTCCGGATCGCGCAGTCGTCACCACCTGCGCCTATTGCGGCGTCGGCTGCACCTTCCGCGCGGAGATGCGGGGCGAGGAACTGGTCCGCATGGTGCCGTGGAAGAATGGCAAGGCCAATCGCGGGCATAGCTGCGTCAAGGGCCGCTTCGCCTGGGGCTATGCCCAGCATCGCGACCGTATCCTCAAACCCATGATCCGCGCCTCCGTGAACGAACCCTGGCGCGAAGTGTCGTGGGAGGAGGCCATCGCCCATACCGCCAGCGAATTCAAGCGCATCCAGGCAAAATATGGCACACGCAGCATCGGCGGCATCACGTCCAGCCGCTGCACCAATGAGGAGACCTTCCTCGTCCAGAAGCTGATCCGCCAGGGTTTCGGCAACAATAATGTCGATACCTGCGCGCGGGTCTGCCATTCCCCCACCGGCTATGGGCTGAAGACGACCTTCGGAACCTCGGCGGGCACGCAGGATTTCGACAGCGTGATGCAGGCCGACGTGATCCTTGTCATCGGCGCCAATCCGACCGATGGCCATCCGGTCTTCGCCAGCCGCATGAAGAAACGGCTCAGGCAGGGCGCCAAGCTGATCGTCATCGATCCCCGGCGGATCGATCTGGTGAAGTCGCCCCATGTCGAGGCCGCTCATCACCTGCCGCTCCGGCCCGGCACCAATGTCGCCATGCTGACGGCGCTGGCGCATGTGATCGTGACGGAAAAGCTCTATGACGAGGCGTTCATCCGCGATCGTTGCGATTGGGATGAGTTTGCCGAATGGGCCGATTTCGTTTCCGAACCGCAGCGCTCGCCCGAAGCGGTCGAGCCCCTTACCGGCGTCAAGGCGACGGAGGTCCGCGCCGCCGCCCGGCTTTATGCGACCGGCGGCAATGGCGCGATCTACTATGGCCTGGGCGTTACCGAGCACAGCCAGGGCAGTTCCACCGTCATGGCCATCGCCAATCTCGCCATGGCGACCGGCAATATCGGGCGCGAAGGCGTGGGCGTGAATCCCCTGCGCGGGCAGAATAATGTGCAGGGCGCCTGCGACATGGGCAGCTTCCCGCACGAATTTTCGGGCTATCGCCATGTCTCCGACGATGCGGTGCGCGGCCAGTTCGAACAGGCCTGGGGCGTCACGCTGGATGCGGAGCCGGGGCTGCGCATCCCCAACATGCTCGACGCGGCGACGGACGGCACGTTCAAGGGCATCTTCATCCAGGGCGAGGATATTCTCCAGTCCGATCCCAACACCCATCATGTCGCGGCGGGGCTTGCCGCGATGGAATGCGTCGTCGTGCAGGACCTGTTCCTCAATGAGACGGCCAATTATGCCCATGTCTTCCTGCCCGGATCGACCTTCCTGGAGAAGGATGGAACCTTCACCAACGCCGAACGCCGCATCCAGCGCGTGCGCAGGGTGATGGCGCCGCTCAACGGCCATGCCGATTGGCAGATCGTCCAGTTGGTCGCGCAGGCCATGGGGCTGGGCTGGTCCTATGCGCACCCTTCCGAAATCATGGACGAGATCGCCGCGCTGACGCCCACCTTCGCGGGCGTGCATTATGACCGGCTGGATGCAGAGGGATCGCTGCAATGGCCTGCCAATGATGCAGCGCCCGACGGCACGCCGACCATGCATATCGGCGGTTTCGTGCGGGGGAGGGGCAAGTTCGTCGTCACCGACTATGTGCCGACCGATGAGAAGACCGGGCCGCGCTTCCCGCTGTTGCTGACCACCGGGCGCATCCTCAGCCAATATAATGTCGGCGCGCAGACGCGGCGGACCGCAAACGCGGCCTGGCATCCGGAGGACCGGCTGGAAATCCACCCCAACGATGCCGAAAATCGCGGGATCAGCGATGGCGACTGGGTCTCGCTCAAGAGCAGGGCCGGGGAAACCAGCCTGCGCGCCCTGATCACGGAGCGGGTCGCGCCGGGCGTGGTCTACACCACCTTCCACCATCCCGACACGCAGGCCAATGTCATCACCACCGACTATTCCGACTGGGCCACCAATTGCCCGGAATATAAGGTGACGGCGGTCCAGGTCATGCGTTCCAACGGACCGAGCGACTGGCAGCGCGACTATGCGGAGCAGGCACGGCACAGCAGGCGCATTGCGCCCTTGGAAGCGGCCGAATAGGATCGGGCGCATGAGCGATGAAAATGAAGTCATGTCGACCGAGGACCGCCTGATCTACATGGCGAACCAGATCGCCCGCAATGTCGCGGCGTTGGGCGAGGCGGAAGCTGTCGCCATGACGGCGGACCATATCCGCGCCTTCTGGGATCCGGCGATGAAGCAGCGCATTGCTTTGCTGGCGGCCGCGCGTCCCGGCGCACTGTCTCCCATAGCCGCCGCCGCTGTCGGCCGGGTCGTGGCGCCTTGAGCGCCGCGCCCGAAGATCGGTCCTTCACCTTCAGGCACATAACGCCGGCAGGCCCCATCACCCCGGTGACGCGGGAATTGGCAGAGGAAGTGCCGATCGCCATCGAATTCAACGGCATCGGCTATGCCGTGCTAATGGCCACGCCCGCCGATGTGGAGGAACTGGTGCTGGGTTTCACGCTGGCGGAGCGGTTGATCGGCCGGGAAGATGCGCCGTTCGAGGTGGATGTGCATGCGACCGAACAAGGGATCATTGCCCGGGCGACCCTGCCGGAGGAGCGAACGGAGGCCTTGCTGAGCCGGGTGCGGCATCGCGCCTCGGAATCGTCCTGCGGAATTTGCGGGGTGGAGAATCTGGAACAGGCGATCCGGCCCCTGCCCTCCGTCACGGTTTCGTCACGGGCCGACAAACAGGCGGTTTTTCAGGCGCTGGGGGAATTGAAGGGACATCAACCGCTCAATGCGAGAACCGGCGCGGCCCACGCGGCGGCCCTGGTGGCGGCAGACGGCACGATCCGCCTCGCGAGGGAAGATGTCGGGCGGCATAATGCGTTCGACAAGCTGATAGGCGCGATGTGGCGGCGTGGATGGACATGGGATGGCGGCTTTGCGCTGCTTTCCTCGCGCTGCTCCTATGAATTGGTGGAGAAGGCCGTGCTGGCGGACTGCCCCCTGCTGGTGACGATCTCCGCGCCGACGCGCCTTGCAGCCGAAAGGGCGGCGGGAGCGGGGCTGGCTCTGGTGGCGCTGGCGCGCGCTGACTCCATCCTGTTATACGGGGAGGGGGGGCTGGGCCTGGAGCAGTAAAGGAGCGCAGGGCTTCTGCCGGGATACTGGTTTCGCGGGAATCCGGATGCGCTCCAGAGCCGGACCCTAATGCGGCTGCCCGGCGGATCGGAAGCGCAGGCGGATCGTCCCGTTCGCCGGCACCGTCATGGCCCAAACCTGCTTGCCCGGCTTTTTCGTCAGGCGACCGCTGAAGCCGCTGAATAGCCGTCCGCCGTTCGCTGGAAAGTCGATCTCGAAACGGATGGGGAAGGGATTGGCGTTGCGCACGACAAGGTTGTGATGGAGGATGCCCTTGCCCGCCTCTTCCTGTTCCGGTTCCAGTGTCAGGTTGCTGGCTTGCGCGAAGGACCATTCGACTTCCTCGTCGACGGTCTTGTCGCCTGTGGTGCTTTCCCCGACATACATGCGGCCCCAGGGGCTGTCCTGATAGAGAACCGCGCGTCCCGCCGGAAGGGGATCGCCCAGGCCATCCTTCCTGCCGTTGCGGAAGCGGAACAGCATCCGGGGATCGTCCGGCTCTTCCCACCTCATCTCCGTCCGATAGACTAGGCTGCCCTTCACCTTCTGCTTCACCAGAAACGCCACCTGCTTCTGTGCACGGGCGGCGACGGTGACGGGAACGGGAATGCGGTACAGCTTGAGGTCGCCCAGATTTTCCGCCCTGGCGACCACGGCGACAGGAGCGGGGGCCGACAGCATGCCTTCCTGCCGCCGCTGGGCCGTCACGACAATGTCTTCGCCCGCCATCATCATGGCCATGGGCGGCGGTGCAGGCGGCGGCGGCGGCGTGCCGCTGCCCAGGTCGCTCGTCGTCCCGGCGGGCCAGCAGGCGCTGAACCTGTTCAGATAGCGGGCTTCTTCACGCGCCCTTTCGCCGCTGTCGTCGCGGCTGTCCTCCGAACGGTTCACCCTTCCGGCTATGGCGGAAGCGGTTGCATCGGCAAAGCTGGTGTCGTCCGCGCTCGCCAGCGTCAGCCAGCCGAGCAGGTCCAGCGATTGGCCGTCCGGGGCCAATGTGCCGACATAGGTCGCATCCCAGTCGAAGCCGGTGGCGATATAGGCCAGGGTGATCGTCGCAGGGCCGCCGGGCTGGTCCCTGGTCGTCATGGTCAGCACCGGCTTTGCGGAGAGGGTCGCGGGCGCCCCCCGATAGAGGAGCGTCTGGTGCAGTCCGGAGCAATAGAGCGCCTCCACGCCTCGCATGGTCGTCACCACCAGACGGTCGGCGGCGGATCGCACGGTCGCGCTTTCCTCGACCGTCCTGCCGTTTGCCGGGTCGGTGCGGCGAAGGATCACCCGTTGCCCGGTAAAGGCGTCAACCAGCCCCTTTTGCGACAGCAGCGCCGCGTCGCGATTGCGCTCCCGCGGGGGCGCGCCAAAGAGGATCGCCGATTGCGGCACGATGCCGCTCGCCACCCCCTCGAACCGGATCACGGCTTCGCCCGGCGGCAACATAACCGTGCGCGTCTCCGCGATCAGGGCGAAGGCGCCGGGCTCATCGCGGTCGAGCGGAGCTTCTCCCCGGTCCGGATCGCGGTAGAGCGTGACCGCCACCTTGTCCGGACCGCTGGAGATCACGACCGGCAACTGCGCCCTGGCGGCCAGGGGCGCCCAGAGCGGCAGGATCATCAGCCACAGCCACAGGCGGGGCATGGCCGCGCTTACCAGGGGGTGAGGAAAGTGGCGGTCAGTTCGACCTTGCCATTGGCGGGCACCGGCACCACCCAGCGCCGCAGGTCAGCCGTTTCCTGCACGCCGGGAATGCTCTCCTCCGGCACGCGCAGGTCGCGCCACCACCACCATTGGGACAGGCCGGACTGGACCACGTCGACATTCACAGGCACCGGCTTGGCATTGGTGACGATGTAGCGCATCCGCGTGCGAAAATATTTCTGCGGCCGCTCGACATAGCCTTCCGCCTTTGTGCCGTCGGGATAGGCGACGCGCCAGCGCTCGGTCTTCGTCCATTCGTCCGTCGTGATCGTGTCGCGCTGCTCGACGACCGGCTGCACCTTCACGTCGAAGGCGTCGCCCGTTCGCAGGGCGAGGGTGGAGCCGCCGGGCGTGTGCGGAATGCCGCTTTCCCCGATGAACTGGGCCTGCCCGCGCGCATCCCGCATATAGACGCGAACCGTGCCCGCGGGCAGGGCCGCGCCGATTCCGGTCGCCTTGGCATTGGAGAATTTGAGCACCGATGCGGCGCTTTCCGCCTGGTCCTTGCTTTCCATCCAGTTGCTGCGGAACTCGTAACCGCGTTCCGCCGGCACGCCCGATGCGTCGAGGAAGCTCACCTGCTTGGTCTGGGCATTGGCGATCGTCGTGCGACCCTCGATCGGATAGACATGGAAGTCGCCCAGTTGCTCGCCGCCGCTCTCCGTGCCGGGCCGGTTTCCGCGAGGCTGGGGCCGACCGCCATTATAGCCGCCATAAGATTGCTGCACCTGTCCGACTTCCCCAGCGACCAGCAGGGCGCGGGCGTTGGCGAAAGTGGTGCCGGTGCTGTTGTTGAGCGTGATCCAGCCCTGCATGTCAAGCTTGCCCGCTTTCTCGTCGAACAGGGCGACATAGTCCGATTTCCAGCTCATGCCCGGCGTCAGGTAGCTCAGCGTCACCGGCCTTGCACCGCCCTGCGGCGCATCCAGGGTGACGCTCAGCGTCGGGCGCGCGCGCAGATTGGGCGGAATGGAGGAGAAAATGACCCGCACAGGCAGACCGTCGTCGCGCAGCACCTCGATCCGCTCACCGATCTTCAGCACCACCCCGCCATTGGCCGCGAGCACCATTGCCTGTTCCCGCGTTTCCGCGCCGGTGGCTGGGTTGGTGCGCAGCAGGGTGATCGTCTGGCCCACCGCCTTTTCCATCAGCGATGCGGGCGACAAAAGGTCATAGTCGAAATTCTGCTCGACAATGCCGATGCCTTCTCCCGACAATGTCACCGTTTCCGGGCGAATGCGCGCCGAGACATCGGGAAATTCCTGCCGGGAGCGTCCGGAGGGCAGGGTGATGCGGCGGACGTCCTGCACCAGCGCCAGATCGTTATTATAGATGGTGACGGACAGGTCGCCCTGGGCATTCGGCGCGGAAGGCTGAGCAAAGAGCGCCTGGGGAGCCAGGACCGCAACCGAGATTATCGCAGGACATATCAGACGCATGAAGCCCCCCTCCGCCAATCCTGCAAGACATGCCGCAAAAACAAAGGTCGTTCCAGAGGCATAATCCCGGAACGACCTTTGTCGCCTTTCAAGATGACGGTGGTGCAGGGCGGACAGGACTGCGCCATTCTTCCGCCCCGCTCGCGAAGGCGTCCAGCCCGCACCCGGCCCGCCGCCCTTCCATCCGTTCGGATGCTGCGGAGGGAGGCGCCAGTCCGTCGCTCAATGCAGGCCCGAACCGCCGCCAGCCAGTTCCTTGGCGATGGTGCCGACCATGTCCTTGGCATCGCCGAACAGCATCTGGGTGTTGCTGTTATAGTAGATCGGATTGTCGATCCCGGCGAAGCCCGCATTCATCGAACGCTTGATCACGAAGACCGACTTGGCCCGATCCGCCTCGATGATCGGCATGCCCGCGATCGCGCTCTGCGGATCGTCGCGCGCCGACGGATTGATCGTGTCGTTGGCGCCGATGATCAGCGCCACGTCCGCCTGCGGCAGTTCGGGGTTGATGTCGTCCAGCTCGATCAACTGCTCATAGGGCACATTCGCTTCGGCCAGCAGCACGTTCATATGTCCCGGCATGCGGCCCGCGACCGGATGGATCGCGAACTTCACATCGACGCCCTTCTTGGTCAGCGCCTGATACAGTTCGCTCACCTTGTGCTGCGCCTGCGCCACCGCCATGCCATAGCCCGGAATGATGACGACGCTGCTGGCGTTTTCAAGCTGCAACGCCGCTTCCTCGGCCGAGGCCGAACGGACAACGCGGTCGTCCTTGCCGCCCGCCGCGCCGGCCACGACCTTGCCGAAGCCGCCGAACATGACATTGGCGAAGCTGCGGTTCATCGCCTTGCACATGATGACCGCCAGGATGAAGCCCGACGCACCGTCCAGCGCGCCCGCCACGATCAGCAGCTTGTTCCCCAGGGCAAAGCCCATGGCGCTCGCCGCAAGCCCCGCATAGCTGTTGAGCAGCGCGATCACGGTCGGCATGTCCGCCCCGCCGATCGGGATCACCAGCAATATGCCGAACAGCAGCGCCAGCGCCACGAAGGCGGGGAACAGCCAGGTCTGCGTCGGATCGAGCGCGAGCATCGCGGCGATCACCAGCGCCGCCAGCGCCACGGCGCCGTTCACCACCCGCTGCCCGACGAAGGAGACGGGACGGCTGCCCATGATCTCCTGCAACTTCGCGAAGGCGATGACCGATGCCGTGCAGGTCAGGAAACCCAGCAGCATCTCGAACATCAGCGCCCACATGATGAAGCTGCCGGCATATTCGCCATGGGCGTGCTTGTAATATTCCGCCGCGCCGATCAGGCCCACGGCAAGCGCGCCGAAGGCGTGGGAGATGGCGGTCCGCTGCGGGATCGCCGTCATCGGCATCAGCAGCGCCATCGGGATGCCGGCGGCCGCGCCCGCGACCATGGCGATGAGGATCAGGTTGTAATCGACCACCTCATGCTGGACCAGCGCGCCGACGATGGCGACCAGCATGCCGACTTCGCCCGCGCGCACGCCCCGGCGGGCCGTCGACGGGTGACTCATCCACATCAGCGCCAGGATGAACAGCGACGATGCGATGATCGCCGCAAAGGGTACGAATGCGTTCATCTCACTTCCCCCGCGGCTTGAACATCTTGAGCATGCGGTCGGTGATCATGAAACCGCTGACCAGATTGACCGTGGCGCAGAACACCGCGACGAAGCCCAGCGTCTTCGCCAGCGGCGTCGCGCCTTCCTCGCCCGTGATGCTGATCGCCCCCACGATCACCACCGCTGCGATGGCGTTGGTCAGCGACATCAAAGGCGAATGCAGCAGCGGCGACACCTTCTTGATGAGCTGAAAACCGACGAAGGCCGCCAGGATGAAGACGAACAGATAATCGGGATTAAGCGAACTCATTGCAGTGCCCCCGTCAATTGAAGCAGCCTCTCGCTGACGACTTTCCCGCCCTGCGTCACGCGGATGGCGTTGCCGATCTCCTCGTCCAGCACCGGCGCGTTCCGGTCCTTGTTCCAGAAGGCGGAGAGGAAGTTATAGAGGTTGCGCGCAAACAGGGCCGATGCGTCGGCGGCCAGGCGCGAGGGCACATTCTTGTGCCCGACGATCTTGACCCCATGTCGCTCGACGACTTCGCCCAGCACCGCGCCCTCGACATTGCCGCCCTGCTCGACGGCCAGGTCGACGATCACGCTGCCCGGCTTCATCGACGCGATCTGCGCGTCCGAAATCAGGCGCGGCGCGGGCTTGCCCGGAATCAGCGCGGTGGTGATGACGATGTCCTGCTTGGCGATATGGCCGGACACCAGTTCGGCCTGCGCCTTTTGGTAATCCTCGGACATTTCGGTGGCATAGCCGCCCTTGCCCTCGCCCTCGATGCCCGCGACGCTCTCGACGAAGATCGCCTTGGCGCCCAGGCTCTCGATCTGCTCCTTGGTCGCGGAGCGCACGTCGGTGGCGGAAACCTGCGCGCCCAGCCGCTTCGCGGTCGCGATCGCCTGCAGGCCCGCGACGCCGACGCCCATGATGAACGCCTTTGCCGGCGACACCGTGCCCGCCGCCGTCATCATCATTGGGAAGGACCGGCCATATTCGGCCGCCGCGTCCAGCACCGCCTTGTAGCCGGCAAGGTTGGACTGGGAGGAGAGAATGTCCATCGACTGCGCGCGGGTGATGCGCGGCATGAACTCCATCGCCAGCGCCTCGAAACCGGCGGCGGCATAGGCGTCGACCCGCGCCCGCTCGACAAAGGGGTTGAGGCCCGCGACGATCCACGCGCCGGGCTTGGCGCCCGCGATGCTGGCCGCGTCCGGCCCCTGCACGCCCAGGATGATGTCGGCATCCGCCACAGTAGCGGCGCGATCCGCCACCGTCGCGCCCATGGCGGCATAGTCCGCATCGGATATGGCGGCGGACAGGCCCGCTCCAGCTTCCACCGCGACTTCCGCGCCCAGCGCCTTGAATTTCTTGACCGTTTCCGGCGTGCCGGAAACGCGGCGCTCACCGGGCGCCATCTCTTTCACTATGCCGATCTTCACTGCATCCACCCTCGTCCCATGTTGGCAGGGCTCTGGCGCGGCCAAAAGCCGTCCTATCCTCAGCCCATACTAATATGCCCATTATCGACCCCTATGAATCGCAATACTGCCAAACCGGAAAGAATCAAACAAATAATATGCACATAATAGGACAGGATGTATGAGGAGTGCCCTTTTGCCGGCAAATTCGCTATGGGCGGTCGGACCCCAGACGAGGAGTAAGATGAGCATCCGCAAGCAGAATTCCCGCGAAGGACTGGTGACGGCGGCCGTGGCGAAGCTGCGTGACATGATCGTCGCCCAGCCCCCCGAAGCGCAGATCGGATCCCTGCCCGATCTGGCGAAGGCGCTGGGCGTGGGCATCGTCACCGTGCAGCAGGCGGCGCGCGTGCTGGAGCATGAGGGTTTCCTGAAGGTGCGGCGCGGCCCCGGCGGCGGCTATTACGGCACCCGGCCCGATGCGGAGGGTTTGAGCCAGGCGATTTCCGGCTTCCTGGCGCTGCATCATTCGGCGCATCCGGAGGCCATCGACATCATCACCCTGCTCGACTGCGAACTGATGGCGGCGGCAGCGCGCGCCACGGACGAGGCGCTTCGGCAGGAGCTTGCGGCGCTGGTCAAATCCATCGACGGGCGCAATACGGCGCGGCAGCGCGGCGCATTCGACCAGAGCATGCTGGACATTCTCTACCTGATGGTCGACCGCCCGCTGATGGAACTGCTCTCCCGCGTGGCCGTGCACCATTATGCCGAATATCCGCGCGGGCCGGTCTATGGCGGAAGCGAAGGCAAGCAGCGCTGGAAGCGGGAAAGACGCGCCATCATCGCCGCGATCCTCGACGGCGATCCGGAGCGCGCCCGCTTCGAAGCGCAACGGCGCCGACGGGAGATCATGCGCCAACTCGACGCGGCCATCTGAGAAGGCCGGATCGGGCAAAGATGAAGCGCCGGTCCCTTCATCGGGAACGGAGGCTTCGCGGGCATTTAAGGATGTGCTAGCGCCGCGACGATGACAAAGCCTGTGCCGCCTTCTGGACCGAATGACGAGCCATCGTCGCGCCGCCGCCAGATATTGGAGATCGCCGCCCAGCTATTCGCGAAAAAGGGTTATCGCGGCACCTCCATGCGCGACATCGGCGAGCAGGCGGGCGTGCTGGGCGGTTCGCTTTACCATCATATCAGGTCCAAGGACGCCTTGTTCGTGGAACTGCACAATGCCGCGCTCGACAGGGCGGAAGAACGCATAGCCGCGGCCGTGCGGGCGCAATCCGATCCTTGGGCCCGGCTGTACGCGGCTTGCGCGACATTGTTGGACATCCAGCTTGCCCCCGGCTCCCTCACCACGCCGATGATGAACGACTTTCGGGAAGTGCCGGATGATGTCCGCGAACAGCTGATCGCGCGGCGCGACCGGTTCGAAGGGCTGTTTCGTTCGCTGGTCGAGGAACTGCCGCTGCCGGCCCCTATCGACCGGTCGATCTATCGCAACCTGCTTTTGGCGCAATTGAACGCCACCGCCGACTGGTACCGTCCGGGCAAGCTTGCTCCGGCGGAGATTGCGGCGCAGATCGTCGCCGTCTTTCGGCATGAATGATCCCTGCCCCGCCGGGGGAGGGCGTCCGCGCGCTAAAATTCGATGGAAATCTGCACCTTGAGCTTGCTCACCCCGGCCGCTTCGGCAATGCGCGTCTTCGCCTGATCGATGACCTCCTTCAGCGACCGGGCATAGGCCTCCGCGCCCGATGCGTCGGTTTCCCGAAGCGGCGGACGCCCCCTGCCGTACAGCAGCTGTTGCTCGGACAGGCCGAAGACCGCCGCAAGAATGCGCAGATTTTCCCTTCTCGGGGTCGTCCTGCCTGTCTCCCATCCCCAGATGGTGGGCTTGCTGAACCCCGTCCGCTCGGACAATGCCGTGCGGCTCAGTCCCTTTTCATGCCGCAGCCGGAGCAGGCGTTCGCCCAATCCTTCGGCGGCGGCTTCCTCCGGCGGATCGGCGGCAGGCTCCACATCGTCGCGCCCTGGACTGCGCAGCCTGATCGCGCTTACCGCGCCCTGGGGCAGCGACGTTTCGAAACGACAGCCGAACAGGGTCTCGTTCTGCCAGACGACGCGGGCCACGACCCGGTCGGCATCGGGCAGGGACAGCATGATGCTCTGCCCGATCTCCAGCGTCGACCTGGTTTCTATCAGCATGCCGGCGGTCGAGATGTCGTGGATCACCACATTCGTGCTCGCGCCGTCGGACGTGCCGGGAAGTTCCAGGCGAATGCGCCAACGCGCGGCGTCTCGCCTGTTTTCGGACTCGGGTGGCTGGTCGACGATCGCTGGTATGGGCATTTTCCGACTATTCGCACCGGCGGGTTTCCGGAATGTTAATAAGTCGGTCGTGGACCTTGGGGATTGCCGAATGGCAGGGGATGTGCCGCGATTGACTGTAACAGATGTTTGGTATAGCAGAGGTCCGCGATTTCCAGGAGAGTTCCGATGTTCAGCTATGTTCCCCCGATAGACGATTATCGCTTTCTGTTGACGGAGGTTCTCGGCTTCGACCGGACAATGGCGGACATCGGAAAGGAGGTCGATGCCGACCTGGCGGTGGCCGTCCTGGAGGAAGCGGGCCGGATGTGCGCCGACCGGCTGCACCCGCTCAACCGCCATGGGGATGAGGAGGGAAGCCATCTCGTCGACGGATCGGTGAAGACGCCGGAGGGTTTTGCCGACGCCTGGCGGGACTTCGCGGCTGCGGGCTGGGCGTCGCTATCGGCGGAGCCGGAATATGGCGGGCAGGGGCTGCCCTTCATCCTCCAGCTCTGGCTGGACGAGATGCTGTCGGCGGCGAACCTGTCCTTCGGCCTGTTCCCGGGCCTGACACGCGGCGCGTGCGAGGCGATCATCGCCCATGCCGGCGATTCGCTGAAGGCCACCTATCTGCCGCGCATGGTGAGCGGCGAATGGACCGGCGCCATGGCGCTCACCGAAAGCGGCGCGGGCACGGACCTGGCGCTGCTGAAGACCAAGGCGGCGCCCGGCGCCGACGGCAGCTACGCCGTCACCGGGCAGAAGATCTTCATTTCCTCGGGCGATCATGATTTCGGCGGCAACATCGTCCATCTGGTGCTGGCGCGCCTGCCCGATGCCCCGGCGGGGGTGAAGGGGATCAGCCTGTTCCTGGTGCCCAAATATCTGCCCGACGCCGATGGCGGCTTCACGATCCGCAACGCCATGTCGGTGGGCGCGCTGGAAAAGAAGATGGGCATCCACGCCCAGCCGACCTGCGTGATGAACTATGACGGCGCGACCGGCTGGCTGGTGGGGGAACCGAACAGGGGCCTGGCCGCCATGTTCACCATGATGAATGCCGAGCGTCTGATGGTCGGCATCCAGGGGCTGGGCATTGCCGGCGCAGCCTATCAGCAGGCCGCCGGCTATGCGAAGGAGCGGCTCCAGGGACGCAGCGCCGATGGCGCGCGGGGTCCGGTGGCGATCATCGAACATGCCGATGTGCGGCGCATGCTGCTCAATATCCGGGGTTTCGTGGAGGCCGGACGGGCGTTGGCCGGGTGGACGGCCTTGCAACTCGACCGGGCGCATCATCATCCCGATGCCGCCGAGCGGGCGAAGGCGGATGCCCTGGTCGCGCTGCTGACGCCGGTGGTGAAGGCGGCCTTCACCGACTTCGGCTTCGAAAGCGCGGTGCAGGCGCAGCAGGTGTTCGGCGGGCATGGCTACATCCGCGAATGGGGCATGGAGCAATATGTCCGCGATGCCCGCATCGCCCAGATTTATGAGGGCACCAATGGCGTGCAGGCGATGGATCTGGTCGGACGCAAGCTTCCCATGGCGGGCGGCGCGGTGGTCGATGGCTTTTTCACCCTGGTGGACGCGGATCTGGAAGCTGGGGCGGGGCTGGACATTGCAGCGAAGACGGGCGACGCGCTCACCCTTCTCCGCGGCGTGACCGCGTCGCTGCGCGGCGCGGGGGTCGACGCCGCCGGAGCGGCGGCGGTCGATTATCTGCGCCTTTTCGCGCTGGTCTCCATGGGCTGGATGTGGACGCGCATGGCCACCGCCGCGCGGGGCGATGCGCCGCTGCATGCGGCGAAGCGCGCGCTGGCCGACTATTTCGCGCAACGGATGCTGCCGCAGGCCCAGGGGCTGGCAGCCGGCATCGCGGCGGGTGAGGCCACGATCATGGCGCTTGGCGCCGACGCCTTCTGAACGAAAGGATCATCATGGCCGTCGAGATGACCCGGGCGGGTGCGACCATCGTCCTGCGCCTGTCCAACGGGCCGGTAAATGCCCTTTCGGTGGGCAACGGCTTTGTCGAGGAACTGGGGGCGAAAGTCGGGGAAGCGGCGAGCGATCCCGCCTGCCGCGCCATCGTGATCGCCGGCGCCGGCCCGATGTTCTGTGGCGGCGCCGACATCGGCGATTTCGATGGCGATCCCGAGCAGGTCGACCGGCTGCGGCATCTGATTGCGACGGTCGAGGCTTGCGGCAAGCCGGTGATCATGGCGATCCACGGCATGGCGCTGGGTGGTGGCCTGGAACTGGCCATGGCGGGCCACTACCGCGTTGCCCAGGCGGGAAGCCGCCTTGGCCTGCCCGAAGTGACGCTGGGCCTGCTGCCCGGCGCGGGCGGTACGCAGCGCCTGCCGCGCCTGATCGGGGCAGGCGCAGCGCTCGACATGATGCTGTCGGGCAAGCCCGTGACGGCGGAGCGCGCATTGTCGGCGGGACTCATCGATCAGTTGGTGGACGGCGACGTTGTGGAAGCGGCGCTGGAGGTTGCGCGCAACGTGCCTCCGCTGCGCCGTACGGGCACGCTGCCGGTGCCTGCCGACCTCGCCGGGGCCGTCGCGTCGCGCCGGGCGAAGCTGCGGGCCGGGCTGAGCCAGGCGCCTGCCCGGATCGTCGATTGCGTCGCGGCGCTGTCCGGCGATCTGGCCGCCGGTTTGGCCCTGGAAGCGGCGCTGTTCGGGGAATTGCTGCGCTCCGAGGCCTCTCGCGGCCTGCGTCACGCATTTTTCGGGGAGCGGACTGTGGCGCGCATTCCCGGATTGGCGCCGGAAGTGCGCCCCCGTGACGTCGGTCATGTCGGTGTTGTGGGCGGCGGCCTGATGGGCACGGGCATCGCGCTTGCGCTGTTGAACGCGGGCCTGCCCGTGACGATGGCCGAACTGCGTCCCGAGGCGCTCGCCAAGGCGGAAGCCACCATTTGCAAGACGATCCAGCGCGATGTGGAGAAGGGCAGGATCGGTCAGGACGTGGCCGATGCGCGCATCGCCGCCTTCACGGCTGCGACCGAACTGGAGGCGCTCGCGCATGCCGATCTGGTGATCGAGGCGGTGTTCGAGGATATGGGCGTCAAGAAGCAGGTCTTTTCCGCGCTCGATGCGATCGCCCGGCCGGATGCGATATTGGCGAGCAACACATCGACGCTCGACCTCGACGCCATCGCCGCGCTGGTGGCCGATCCGTCGCGGGTCGTCGGCCTGCATTTCTTCTCGCCCGCTCCAAATCTTCAGATTTGTCGAAACACCTGAAAAATAAAGATAAAAATAGGCCGTTTTGGCCTGTGTAGGTACTGTGCAGAAAAATTTGCGGAATCGCTTCGCAGTCGCGCGCAGAAAAGCCGCTTTCATCTCCCCCAAATTCGCCCATCAAAGCTATCCCGTTTTTGGTTGATTCGAGCGTCGTCGAGCGCCATTTCCCCGACAACGCGGTTATGGCGCGAAGCGCCTATATAGAGGTGAACAGCGGTAGGATCGGACAATGCGGGCAAGGCGCAGACAAGACGAAGAACGGATGAAAGCGCGGGCGCGCCGCGTGATGGCCTTGTGGTCGCGCGGCGTCTCCGATGCGCCTGCGCATTCGCCGCGCGCGGTCGGGCGCAATGCCTCTACGCATTGCCGCCCTTGCTCCTGCTTTCTGTGCAGCGGTCATAAGGACGTGCCCCGCAAGCGGGAGCGCGGTTTCGAGGATTATCGGGGCTGAAAGCTCCTGTCCGGCGCGGCCCCTAAGGCCGCGCCGTCCGCAGTCATTGATGAGCCTCATCGTATGCGATGAGGCTTGGAGGTGGGTCGGGCGGGACAAGGAATAGCCGCCGTCACCATGACGGCGGTTCCGCCAAGTGCCGGAGGGTTTCCCCTCCGGCGTTTTCGTTTCAGGCAGCTTCCTGCAATGCTGCGGGCTGCGGCTGCAAGCTGTGGAGATAGTCGGCGGCGCGCTGCGCATGGGCGGCGGCGCTGAAAATGGCGCGCTTGTCCTCCTTCAGCACCTTGAGCCAGTTGCCAATATAGGCGGCGTGTTCGTCACGGGGTTCTGGCGACAGGCTGAGGTCGGCGCAAAGGAACGCCGCGCCAAGCTCTGCGACAAGTTCCTCCATCGCGTAGCCTTCATCGCCCCAGCGCTTGCGGCCAAAGTCACGCTCCAAGCGGTTCGCGCCTTTCGTCCAGTGGGTCATTTCATGGGCAAGGGTGGCGTAATAGGCTTCGGCCTCGCGGAAGGCTTCAAAGGGCGGCATTTGCACAAAGTCCTGTGCGGGGCTGAAAAACGCGCGGCTGCCGCCGTGGCGAATATCCGCGCGGGTCGCGGCAAAGAAGGCCTCTGCATGCGCGATGCGCTGCACGGTATCGGCGGGACGCTCGGCCTGCGCATAGAAATGCGCGGGCAATCCTTCCACCTGCTCCACGTTAAAGACGGTGTATCCCTTCATAAACGGAATATCGCGCTCGGTTTCCTGCCCGTTCTCGTCGGTTTCGGTCTTGGTGATGGTGTTGGCGTAAACGACAAGATTGCCCTTCTCGCCCTTGCGGACGTTGCCGCCAAGCTCCTGCGCCTGTTTGTAGGTCATCCAGATAGGCGCGTTATATCCACGCTCACAGGCTGCGCCCCACAGCATCAGGACGTTGATTCCACGGTAGGGCTGACCGTTCGCGCGCAGCGGGCGCGTGATGCGCCCTGCGGCATGTTCGGCGTTCCATGGCTGGAACCACGGGCGAACACCGTTTTCCAATGCGGTCACGATTTGGGCGGTTACTCTCTCATAAACATCTTGCTTCATTGCCTTTTCTTCCTTGGCTTATGGGTTGCGCATGCAACCGACTAGCCACGCGGCAATGAGCGGGGATTCAGCCGTCCAGACCGGAAAACGGGGGATGGCGCGGGCCGGAGCGCAGCGACTACACGGCCCCCGTTTTCCGCCTGCAGGGCTTGGTCTTGACGGTGAAGGGCGGCACGCCCCCACAAAGAAAGAAGGAATGCGGACGAAGGCCGCACAGCTTGCGCGTCAGGGAGCGTTACCCGCATGGGACGAAACCACCATGGGGGTTCGGTGGCCCTGCCATAGCGCCCGCCCGCAGGGGACGCCTAGCTTATGGAATTGAAATGCAAGGTGAGAATATTCCCAAGTCTGGGCTATTCTGGGACTCACGATTCCACTTTGTTCCGCTATGAAATTAACAACCTATTGCGAGTAAACACCTGACCCATGCCTATTCGTAATGACATCTGGACTGTCTCCGCCAACCCCCAAGCCCTGCCTGAAACACGGCTCGTGAGCGAACGGGCATTGGAAGACATGATTGTGGCCGCGCCGCGCATTCTCTCGGATGAGTGGATGCTGATTGGTCGGCAGGAATCCACTACGGCGGGACGGCTCGACCTTCTCGCCCTCGCACCAGATGGCGCGCTTATCCTGATTGAACTGAAGCGCGACCGGACGCCGCGCGAAGTGGTTGCGCAGGCGCTCGATTACGCAAGCTGGGTTGAAGTGCTGGAAACCAGCGACATTGCCGCCATTTACGGACGCTTCGCACCGGGGCGCGACCTTGCGGCAGATTTCCTAGCCCGCTTCGGCCAGCCGCTCGACGAAGACACGCTCAACGAAAGTCACCAAATCGTCATCGTCGCCACGCACCTCGATGACAGTAGCGAGCGCATTGTGAAATACCTTGGCGACAAGGGAATTCCTATCAACGTGCTATGTTTTCAGGTCTTCGCTCACGGAGAACAGCAGCTTCTCAGCCGCACATGGCTGGTTGACCCTGTGCAAACGCAGGTCAGCGCAGCAACGCCCGCTGCGACGCGGGGCACGCGCGAGCGCGAACCGTGGAACGGCGAGTTCTACGCCTGTTTCGGACATGGCGGCTCGCGGAGTTGGGATGAAGGTCGCCAGTATGGTTTTATCAGCAGCGGCGGCGGAAGCTGGTACAGTAATACGCTCAATCTGCTCTCGGTCGGCGATAGGGTTTGGGTGAAAGTCCCCGGCCAAGGCTTTGTCGGCGTTGGCGAAGTCACGGGGCCGCGCCAGCCGATTACCGAGTTCACGGTGCAGACACAGGACGGCGAGCGCCCTGCACTTGAGGCGCTGACGGGCGCAACCTACCACCGCGAAAGTGTCGATGACCCCGAGCGTATGGAGTATTTCGTGCCGGTGCGGTGGATGCACGCCGTGCCGCTCGCCGAGGCGGTGAATGAAATCGGCCTGTTCGGCAATCAGAACACGGTGTGCAAGCCCGTCACGCCAAAGTGGCGTCAGACGGTCGAGCGCTTGAAAGAGCGATGGGGTATCGCTCCCCGCAATCAGTGACTTGAAACGGAAGAAACGCTGCGCGCCAGCAAAGCGGCTGCTTCCGCCTGTCGATGAGTTCCGGTCTTGGCCAGAATCCGCTTGAGATGGCTGCGCACGGTGGAAAGCCCGATGCCCATAGTTACCGCGATATCTTCAAGCGATGCTCCCCGCCCAAGGGCGGCGGCAACGGCACCTTCCGTCCGAGTCAAACCAAAGAGTTCGCGCAGCCGCGCCACGGCGATCGGCGCTTCGGGGTCACGGATAAATACCAGTACAGCAGGCCGCTGTTCGCCAAAGGCGGAAGCGGTCGGACGCAAGGGCGCAACCTCTAGCGCCAGCGGCATGCGGTGCGGACGTGGAATTGAGAGCGCCGCGCCGGGCTTGGCGATCCTGCCCCGTGCGGTGTCCATCGCGCCTTGCAACAGAGACAATAGCTTGCCGTGCAAAGCAGGCAAGCGCAGCGCCAGCCTACCGCGAATAACGGCCAGTTCCCCATTCTCGCGGAGCAGCCGCTCCGCCATGCTGCTGGCCTGAATGACGCGACCCGTATCGCTCACCATCAAAACGCCGGTATCCAACCTGTCGAGCGCCTGCAAAGCGGCGGCATGAGATTGGGATACAGACGCGAACCGCTGCCCGAGGCGTAGCGCCCGCTGCAAGTGCGGAAGCACCAGCGCGGCCTGCCGCCGTTCGCGGCGGGTATAAGCTCCCGCACCCTGCGGCCTGTGAATACCGAGAACGCCAATCGCGCCATCCGCTGCGGGGAATACAGCCCCGAGCATGTGATGGATATCCAGATGCCGGAGCCATTCCTGATAAAAGCCGCTGCGCGCCTGTTCCTCGCGCGTGACAAGGTCTTCGTCGGTGATGATGCGCTGCATGCCGTAGGCCACGCTGCGCTCCACCCATAAATCCTTGCGGTGCCAGTCATCCGCCCAAGCCTGCTCCCGCTCCGACACCATGAGGTTTTCCGTGCATTCGAGAAGGTTCACGCGAGCATTGTCGCCGTGAAGCTTAAGAACGGTGCTGGTCGAGCCGAGGGTTTCCGCGATGCGGTTCGCGGTGCCTGACCACAAGGTGTCGTCTATGGCCGCATCGTAAAGATGCGCGATTAGTCCCGAGACGCGGGATGACGCATAGAGTTCTTGCGACGGCATGGCCGTGTAATACCCCCTCAATCATCTGGCAGTGCGGATCAACTTTAGCGCCGCACCAACAACCTCGCATGAACAATAGGGCGGGAAAGGGCTCTGCCGTCCTGCCGTGCCTGATTTCTCCCCTGTTTAGGGGACGAATGGGTCTCCGCGCCACCTTAACCATAGCGTGAAGGATTTTCACGTGCGGAGATGTCATGAGCAAAACCCGTTCCCTCGTCGTGCCGTTGCTGCTCGCGGCGGGGCTTGCCGCCTGCGGCCAGAACGCCGCGACGGCGGAGAATGCCGCTACCGCACAGGGTGCAGATGAAACTGCATCCGGTAACACGCCGGAGGTCGCCGCTGCCTCAAGTGAAGCCGCTGCACCTGCTGCGCCCGAAGCCGTTCCGGCCAAGGCGCAAGTGGCTGCTACCATCGCGGCGCTGCCGCTCAAGCGCGGCTATTACGTTGAAAGCGATACCCCGTGCGGCCAAGCCTCCAACGCGACCACGACGCTGCTGCGCCGTGAAGGCATCGGCGGCGCGCGGGATTTCTGCGAGTTCAAGAAAATCGAGCAAACGGGGCCGAATACCTACCGCGTGACGGAAGCCTGCGGGGATTTGCAGGACAATGCGCCCCCGGAAACCAGCACCTCCATCTATACCCTCACGGGGGATACGGCCTTCACCGCCAAGAGCGAGCACGGCTGGGAGCGCAGCGCCCGCTACTGCGCTCAATCGACTATGCCGCCTGACTGGCGCGCCAACGATATCAGCGACGTGACGGGCTGAGTCTGCCGTCTCCATCCATACCCTGTGAGGAGATACCCGATGCAGCGAAGGGCTGCGCTTTGTTCCGCTCTTATCGGCGTGGCGCTGGTCACGCTCACGCCCGCCTTTGCACAAACCGCCTCCACGCCTGCGGCCAAGATGGACATTGCAGGGGTGCGGATCGGCATGACCGAAGCGGAAGCCCGCGCGGCGCTCAGAGCCTTCGACCCGTCGATGCGGATTATCCGCACCACGACGCGCTATAACTACTCGCCCGGCGAAGGCCGTCCCGAGCAATCGACGCCGGAGTTTTTTGACCGTCTGGAAGTGCGCACCGCCAACGGCGCCGTTGACCTGTTCACGGTCTATTTCGCCAACCCGCCCGGCGAGGCGCGGGTTATCGCTATCGAGCGGCCCAATCTGCCGCACACGCAAACACCGCCGACGCAGCAGCAATTCCGCGCCAGCCTTACCGCCAAATACGGCCAGCCGTCTTTCGTGGGCGAAGGAGAGATTGTCTGGGAAGAAGCGGGCAAGCCGCGCTGCTCGTTCTCCCGCGCGCAAAACCGCCCCCTGGGCGGTGGCCTTACGCGCGAGCGGCTGTTTCCAACGCTGAGTCAGGCGCAGCAATTCCGCACGAGCATCCTGACGCTCCCCGCCGATATATCCACCTGCGGGCAAGTGCTCTCCTACGTTCACGGCACATATGGCCCTGTCACTATCGCCCGCGCTTCGCTGCTCGACATGGGCGCGATTTGGGCGGCGGACATGCGCACCACCGCATGGGTGAACGGCCTCAAGGCCGAAGCCAAACGCAAGGCGGACGCGCAGGCGCAAGCGCCGAAACTCTAGGACGCCGGGTGCGGGAATTTTGAGCCGTAAAGGGATTGATATGGGACTGACCACATTGAGCGGAGCCGTGAGCGGCATCCGTCATTCGACCGAAACGCGGGGCACGGTAGGCCGCAATGGCGGCTCCGTGAAAACCGGACAGGTCATCGCGTTTCGCGTGGGCGAGCGATCCGCGCAAATCAAGCTGGCCGATGTGCCGGATATCCGCGACGGGGATGAGGTAACGCTGGCCGGACGCGAGAAGAACGGCGTGTTCAAGGCGCTCGCCTTGCGCAACGACAAGACGCGCGCCGTCTACAGCATCCCGACGACGGTGGGCTATCTAATGGGCGCGACGCTCCTCGCGCTCGGGGTGATGACGTTGGTGTTCCTGATCGGCGTCGTGTTCATCGCGGGTGGCCTGTGGACGCTCTACGAGGCGTATAACTACACGCAAGCGGCGAACATGCTCAGAGCCTGAGGGGCGGCCCACCGCGCGCAGATGGAAGGCAAGCGTCTGTGCTCCGGCAAAACGAGCTTTGGAGTCTAGATAGAGTGGGCGCTGGCAATCTCCCTGCGGGTCCACCCCCATACGTCCTGTTCATCATGCACCCTGCCAGCGGCCTTGCCTGCTGGGCGCAAGCCCGTGCGGGCTCCTTCTCTTCGTTGCGGTCCTTCGGATGCACCCGGCCATCCCGCTGGCGTCATCGGGGGGCATGAAAGGCCGTAGTGGTTGCGGCCTCAAGCAATAGGGAGACAGCCCATGCGCCTCATCGTCGCCTCCGAACTCGACAACCTGCCGGAAACCGCTCTGCACTCCAAATTCTACCGCGTGCAGCAGGAATTGGCCTTCACCGAACCCGCCACCACCGAGCGCGCGAATGCGCTGGCGTCCCTCGAAAACATCAACCGCGCGATTATCACGCGCCGCGTCAAGGGGCCGGGCTTCTAGCCCGGCCCACAAGAGAAAGCCGCCAGCAGGAAACTGCTGGCGGCTCTTTCATTCCAGTTCGACTATGGGCCCATCGGCTTATTGAATCTCCCACGCAACGAAGGGGGCTTGGATGATGAGGGCGATTGCGGAGCAGACTTGGGCGGCGGTAGAGGTGCCGGTTTCGGCGCAGGCGGCGGTGATGGCTGTGCAAGGAATTTCGACCTAAACCCCGTTCGGGCGAGAAGCGCGCGCAGGCCACGCGCACGGCGGTTTTTCACGTTGCGCTTCTTGGCCGGATTCATGAAACGCGAGAGCGCGCGCCGCACCGTCGGCATGAACGTGGGCACAAGCTCGGGCGGGTCTTCAAACCCATCACTGTCCTTCGCAGTTGCGCCTGCGCCCGCCTGTTCCGGCGACGGCGCAGCGTCCAGATGCAGGAAGCGCGATATTGCAATGGAGATGGCCGCGATGTCGGGAAGCCAGTCGAACAGCCCTCCGGCGGCGGCTTCGCCCTGCTGACCTGTAGCAACCTTTTTCTTCTTTTTCTTGCGGCCCGGTTCTGGTTGCAGGAAACGCGAGCCGCTTACTTTGCTGGCCTTGGCGGCGGTTCCGCCGCGCGCCCCTCCTGCCGTTGCCGTTCTGCCTCGCGGCGGTCTTCTTCGACCTGCGCGAGCAATCGCGCCGCGCGAGCTGAATCTTCCGCATAGCGGATACGCTCGCGCGCAAAGCCTGCCTGCTGGTCGCGCCGCTGCTGGTCGTGGCGCTCTTTCAATTCCTCGATGTGCTCGGCCCTGTCCTGCCGGAGCAATGTGCGCAGGTCAGCGCGCTCGATGGCCTGCCGTTCGCGCAGATGTTTCCATGCGGTATCTCGCTCAAGGCGTTTTTCCGCACCGCGCCCCGGATTGAGGCGGTTTTGCAGGGCTTCGATATAGCCCTCGATGCCGGACAATTTCCCGTTACGGATGAAGCGTTCGCGCTCGGCCTGCTGCTGGCGTCTCAGCCCCTCTATCTTTTCGCGCGCTTCAAGGAAGAGCACATGCCGGAGTTGGCGCAGTTCTGCACTGTGCCATGCGGCGAGTTTGCTCGCCTCGGCCTGTTCGCGCTCGGCCAGCGCCGCCGCAACGGCGGGTGCGAGTTCCGGCGTGCCGGAGTCCTGCTGCTGCGCGTCTGGTGTCTCGCCCTGCGCCTCCGGCGCTGGCGTGAGATCTTCGACCGGCAGGCGCTGCATCTCGAATGCAGGCGGCTCGGCATCCTTCTGCCGGTCGCGCTGCTGGGCTTTGGCTTCGCTGGCGGTGGGAAGCGCATCGCGGTCAACATCCGCCATGAAGGTCCGCGCCTCGGCGGCCTTCATTTTGAGTTCGCGGCTCAGGCTGTAAACGCTGCCCTCCGGCCCGACGAGCACGAAGTCCTTGCTGTCGCCCCGCGCGAGCACGTAGCCTGCTTCTTCCACGGCGGCCTTGAACGCCATGCCGCTGTCACAGGATGATTTGAGCGCCGCGAGCTGCGCGCGCCGCTCTTGGGTGGAAAGGCCGCTGCGTTCGGCCTGTTGATGCTCCGCATGGCTGACATCCGCGCGCGGGAACTCCGGCTGCTTGGCGCGGTCGCGCTTGGCATGTTTCCCCGGTACATGCTCATGGCCGAACTCGCGTTCCAGCGTGAGGCTGGCGCGCTCATGGGCGAGATAGTTATTGCTATCCGAGCGCATGGTCATGGTTTCGAGGTCGGTGCGGCACCAGACGATATGGACGTGCTGGCGGCCTTTCTTTTCATGCAGGACGACGGCGCGGGGTTGGCCGTCCAGCCCGAGTTCTTGCTCCAAAACCTCCACCGCACGCGCCCATTGCTGGGGCGTCATGTCATAGCGGGCGTCGGGGTCGATGTTGACGTGATAGAGGCCCTTCTTGCCGCGCGTACCCTCCGAGAGGGTCTGCCAGTCGCGGAATGTCGCGGCGAGGTCGTCGAGGCCGGAGTGCAGTTCCAGCACCTCCATGCGCTCGTTGGTGTCGGTGCGCAGAAGGTGGGCGGCAAGCTGGCGGGGTCCGGCGCGTGAGCCTCCTTTGATAATCATGCCGCCGCCTCACGGTTTGGGCGGCGGGATGAACTTGGACAATCCCGCAGGCGGGACGGCCTCCGGCGCTGCCGGTGCCGGGATTGGAGCCGGTGCAGGTGTCGCGGCGGCCAGCGGCGACGCTGCCGCTGGCGCGCTATCCGGCTCCTTGCCGAGCGCGTCATAGATGAGGCTGCGGATGCGCGCGAAGTCGGCCAGCGCTTCGCGCAGGTCCGGCAAGACGGTTTCCGCCTCGCCGCCTGTATGCAGGTAGCGGGCAATCTGGTTCAGATTGCTGCCGGTCTTGCCAAGGTGGCCGAGGATTTGACGCAGCGCAGCACTGTCGGCAGGGATGCGACGCTGCGCGCGGGGACCGGCTTCGCCGATGAGCGCCGCACGGGCGAAGGCGGCGGCGGCCATACCCGCCCTGTCGGCGCGGGCGAGAAACGCCGACTTCTCGTCGGGCGTGACGCGGGCATAGATGGTGGCGGTGCGTTGCCGCCGCTCCGACTTGCGCCGCCCGGAAGGGCTGTGCTCTGAGCCGCTATCGCTCAAGCGCATCTCCTTTCTGCCGGACGTATCCGGCGGGGTCGAGGGCGTTCTCCCTCGTCAGGGTGCAGGGGCATGAAAGCCGCCTGCGCGTCGTCCAGAGCGCGCAAGCTCTGGCCGTGGGTGCCGGGACGCGGAAGTCTCCGGCGAGTGGTCGAGGGGTGCGATAACCCCTTGTCTGGTTCCAAGGACGACGTGCCTTGGTGGGGTCCGGGGGCAAAGCCCCGGTCACGGGTCGCAGGGAGCACGAAGGCTCCCCGCACGGGTGCAGGGGTGTGAAACCCCTTGCTCGGGAGGGATGCAACGGGAGGGCGAAGCGCCTTCCTTGCCAAGCCAGCGCCTTCAGGCGCGGGGTGTGGACGGTCAGTCCGCACATGGCTTGCACACTCTCCTAAGCCATAACTTAGGATAGCACGGGACGTGCTGGGGTGTGGGGTAGCGAGCGCTTGCGGCAAGGCGGGATATCGCCGCCTGCATACAATCGTATGCGACTCGCTCAGCGCGGGATGAGCCGCAGCATAGCACGATGGCGGGCAGTGCGGCGATGCTTTCATCCCGCGCGGCCCTCTTCGCCGCCGCCCGTGCCGAGCACCTCGCGGGCCTCGTTGAGCATCTGCGCGAAGCGGGCTGAGCCGCCGGTGTCGGGATGCACCTTCTGCATCAGCCGCTTCCATGCGGCCCGCACCTCGGCGGCGGTTGCGCCTTCCGAAAGGCCGAGAAGGTCGAGCGCTTCCGCGCGCGTCATTTTGCCGTTGGGTTTTGCGGCGCGCTGACGCGCGCCGCCGGACTGGCGGCCCTGCTGGCCGCCGTCCGATTTGCCGCCCCGCACAAAATACGGGTTGTCGTCGTAGGCTAAGGGCGGCTCCCAATAGAGATGCGGATAGACGGCGGCGAGCGACGCGAAGGCGTCGGGGAGCCGCCAGTAATCCACGGGCCGGACGTAATGCGGGCGGTCGGTGGGATTGAGGACAATCGCCACGTCGCGCCCCAAGGCCAGAACCTCGTCGGGCATGAGCAGCGGGCGGCCTGTCTCCCCGTAATTCACGTTCTCGCTATGCCCGCCGCCGCCGGGGCCAAAGTTCTGGCCCTCGCCGTGGCCGACCGTCTGCACGGTCACTTTGCCCAAGGTTTCGGAGAGGTAGTTCGCGCTCTCAAGGTCGTTGACGTTGCAGAACCACTTATAGGCGCAGTTCGAGAGGATGGTGCCCGCTGCCGCCCCGTAGAGGTCTTTGAGCTGGTCGAGGCCCTGCACAATGAGGGTGAAGTCGATGCCGTAGCCCGACATGGTGGCGATATCGCGCGGCAAATCCTCGATGCGCCCCAGCGCCGGAAACTCGTCCATCAAGATCATGCAGCGGTGCGGCGGACGCCCGCCCAGCGGGTAGCGCTTGAAGGTGTGCATGGCCGCCGTGGTCATGAGCCGCAGCCATGTGCGCTGGGTGTCGATGCGGTCGGGCGGGATGACCAGATAGACCGTCACCGCTTCCCGTATCAGGTCGGCCATGTCGAAGGATGATGTGGCGGTGGCGGCTTTGACCTGCGGGTCGGACAGGAATTTTGTGGCCTCCGACAGATTGGACATGATGCCCGAATAGGTTTCCTGCGCGAGGTCGAGATACGGGCTGACCATCTCCCGTATCGCCCCGCCGAAGGCGCTACTTGCCGCCATCGGCACCAGAAACCTCTCCGTGAAATCCCTCCGGCTGAGGCTCACAATCTCCCGCGCGCGGGCGAGCGTCTTTTGCTCGCCCGGCTGGTCGGTAATCCACAAGAGCACGGCGGTCAGGACATTGGCCGCGCTGCCCTGCCAATAGCGGTCTTTGTCGCCGGGAGGCGACGGACAGACCGCGCCCGCGAGCGCCTGCGCCACCGCGACGGCATTGGGGTCGTCGCGCACCAGCACATCCAGCGGATTGAAAGTCGCGGGGGCAAGGCCGCGCTCCTTGAATGTGTCCGCCAGTTCTCCCCACGGGTTGATGACGTGGACGGCGCTATTGAGCACACCACGCCGGATGCGCGCCGTGATGGCGGCGTTTTCGCCCTTGGGGTCGATCACAATCGCCGAGCCGCCATAGCGCAGGAGCGTCGGCACGATAACGCGGGTGCCCTTGCCCGTGCGGGTGCGCGCGACAATCAGCGTATGATGTTCGGGCGTCGAGAGCACGGGCGCGCCCGTCTGCTGCTCTATCGGGATGGCTAAAAGCTCCGGCGCGCTGCTTTTGCCGAAGAACACGCCCCGATGGCCGTCGTAGGGGTCGGCAAGGCTATTGCGCACCTCCGCATAGCGGGCGGAGCCGTAGTTTTCGGACAGGGTGGGTTTTGGCTTCGGTTTACGCCGTTTGTCCTTCACGAGCCAAATCAGTCCGACAACGCCCACGAGCACGGCCAGCGGGCCGAACAGGCTGGCGAACAGCCTGCCGAGAAGGTCCATGCCCTCTCGGAACAGGCCCACGGCCATGTCCTTGGCAATCCCTGCAAGATCGGTGACGTAGTTCCAAGGCGTCGGCTCTTTGGGCGGGTCGTATTGCGCCCGCAGCGCCGCCATGCGCGCGCGGGCGATGCTGTCGGCGGCGCTGCTCAGCATGAGGTCTTGGCCCGTGCCGATGCCCTGCCATTTCCGGCGCAGGGCGGTTTCCGCTGCTTGCAGTTCAGCGGCGCGGCTGCGCCATGCCGCCGCGCCAATCTCGCCCGCCTTGTGGCGATACTCTCCTTCGGCAAGCTCTACGCGGATATCGGCCAGCGACGCAGCATCGCGGTCAAAGACACGCTGCTGCGCGGGCGGGAGCACCAGCCCGCGCGGCTCGCCGCCCTGCCGGAATATCGGGTTATCTTTCTGCCAGCTTGGCGCAGCCTCTTGCGCGGTGGCAGGCCAAGACGACGCGGCAAGCGCCAGCGACAAGGCGACGGCCCGCAAGGGCTTCGTCGCCGCGCGCATCAGAACGGCCCTCCTTCAGCGGGCGGCGTCCCGTTCGCCGCCGCGCCGGTCGTCACCGCCAGTTCCGGCGCGCCCTCTGCGGCGCAGAGGGCATTCCAGAGGTCCGCATAGTGCGGATGGCTGGTTGGGTCGGTTACGATGGTATGCAGCAGATTTTCGAGGTGATTGCTGACAATCTGCGCGAGCAAGCGCGACGGCGGCGCAGGATTCCGCCCGACTCGGGCCGAATCGAGTTTCTCGATGTGCGCGAGAAGCGCGAGTAATCCCGGTTGCACCTCCACCGTCACCGGCATGGCCTCGCCCGCATCATTCATCGCGGCGGAAAGCACGTCTTCCAAGCTGCATACATCGGTATGCGCGGCGAAGCGGGATTTGAGAGCGGCGAGTTTCGGGTGCGGCGGCTCATCAGGCGTATCGCCCGCGCCGCGTTCCCAAGCGCTTAGCGCCTCATCTCCGGTTGGTGCGCTTGGTTTGTCCTCCGGCATGTGGCCCCCGTTAGTAAACATACGCCTGTATGTTTGTGCAGAGCGGCAACCCGTCCCGGTAAATCTTTGCAAAGTCCTGCATCGTGGACAGGGCATTGCAGATGTACTTGCGCACAAACGTCTTTCCCCTTCACAATCTAAAGAGACAGGGGGCGCGTCAAGCTTACCATACAGAGGCGCGCATGCGCAGATGCCTCTACGGCATCGCACGGGTAGAGCGCCTCCGGATTGGGGGAGATGTGAAATGGCTGTCTTGCGGCACTGATTTCATCGTGGCGGACGTGATCCGCTGGCGCGAGCCGGTCTGGAAACCGCAGCCGCGCCATTCCAAGAAAAGGCCGGTCATCACCGGCCATCGCGTCATCACGGGTCAAATCGTCAAGATTGACCGGGGCGGCTGGGTGCATATTGAAGTGACGGCCTGCACGGTCGAGCCTGCGCCGCAATGGCTGCGCCCGCTCTATCCGCTCAAACGCGGCGAAGCGATACGCCGTCAGCGCGGGAAAATCGGCCAAGGCAAGGTAGACCGTCTGCATTGGAGTGATGAAACCGCGCGCGCCGCGATTGTCGGCTCGCGGTTCGTCAAGGTCTAACGCTGCGAGGGCGCGGCAATGCCGCGCCCCGCCGCAGATCGGCCTACCACCACGAGTCATAGAATACGGTCTTGCCCTCGGCGATGGCCGCGCGGGCGGTGGCGATGAACATCAAGTCGTCCTCGCTTTCGCTGCCGTCGGATTCGCCGAAGAAGAAACCGCTGGTTGGCGGCAAATGCCCAGCGCGCACGTCCGCTTCCAGACGGTCGAGGTCTTCTGCCGTCAGGGCGAGCGTGATGCAGTTGAACGTATCCGCGCCGCCCCTTCTCGAAGTAGAGGCTTTCCATCCAGCCGTGCAGGTTCGGATGCTTGCGCCAGTAGTGGATTTCAGCGGCATCTTCGACCTTGAAGCCGAAGGGCGTTGCCGGTTTCTCGCGGGTCACAAGTGCATACATATCCAGTCCCATTTTATTGCTCCTTTTGTTTGGTGTTGTTCGTCCCGAAGGACGCGGCACCTCGGAGCGGCGGGGCCAAGCTGCTGCCGTCATGGGCAACACGGCCCGAAGGGGTGGTGCGGGCAGCCCATTGACGGCAAAGCGCCCGACGCCAGTAACGCGGCATGACTGAGGGCGGAACAACACCGCAGGAGCAAATGCGGAGATGGATGTGCCGTTGTGCCGGATGCCGGACACGGCTCACGCTTCAAAGGTTATGTAAAGCGTGTCTTTACAGGCAACGATCCGTCCGATAGGCTGACAGCCGATTCAAGGGGCAATTCAACCGGATACCGCACATGCCAAATCAGGCCGATGTTCGGCTAAAGGAACCCGCCCATCCGGGCGGATTCGTGAAGCATGAAGTGCTGAAACCGCACGGTCTGTCCGTGACGGATGCCGCCGAAGTGCTCGGCGTCACACGGCCCGCGCTATCTGCGCTGCTCAACGAGCGGGCGCACCTGTCGCCGGAAATGGCGCTCCGGATCGAGAAGGCGTTTGGCGTCTCCATGGAGACGCTGATGCGAATGCAGAACAGCTACGACATAGCCCAAGCGCGCAAGCGGGCGGGAGATATCAAGGTCGAGCGATATGCGGAAAAACCGCGCGATTCCTAGCCGAAGCGGCTGTAACCACGCGCAAAAGACTGAGTCGAAGGGGTTGTTAATGAAAAGTTTGCTCGAACAGTTGCCGTCCATTGTGGCCGAAGGGAAGCGCGAGGCCGAACGTGTCATGGAGCGCGCAGAGAGCAACTATAGACTCGGCTTGCAAACACGCGAATTGGTCATCCCGTCGCGGGATAGCAACTGGAAGGATTTACTTCGCAGTCCATTCCGCAATGAATTGAACGAAAATCCAAGTCGACTAATTTACGGCGATAATCTTCTTGCAATGGCAGCACTTTTGGCTGGTGATAGGGAGCGCCCTTCACTTCGTGGGCAAGTCGATCTTATTTATATTGATCCACCATTTGATAGTCGGGCGGATTACAGGACGTCTATTCAATTACCCGGGGCTGATATCGATAGTCGCCCGACACCAATGGAGCAATTCGCTTATTCGGACACGTGGGCCGATGGTACAATCTCATATCTTGCCCACATGACGCCGCGCCTGTACTTAATGCGAGAAATGCTTAAAGAGACAGGCTCTCTATATGTTCACTTAGGACCAAATATATCTCATTACGTTAAGATTGTCATCGATGACATTTTTGGTCAGTGGCTATTTAGGAATGAAATAGTTTGGAGAAGAAGTAATTCCCACAACAAAACCACTGAGCAGTACGGACCCATACATGACGTGATTCTTTTTTACTCAAAGTCCGAGAAGTTTGAGTTTCATCCGGGAAAGCGCCCCTTCTCACGCGGATATATCGAGTCCAGATTTAAGTATCGTGATCATCGCGGAATTTATCAACCAAACTACCTCACTGGCCCGGGAGTGCGTAGTGGTGACAGCGGGAAGCCGTGGCATGGCTACGACCCTACGCGAGCACGACGTCACTGGGCCATACCATCTAAAACAATCGAGTTGCTGGATATTGATGTTAAAGGGCTGACAACTCAGCAAGTTCTTGATGAGTGCCTTAAGGCAGACCTTCTGGTTATACCCAAAAAAGAAGGGGGTCAGCCTATGTATAAGCAATATTTGACAGACGGAGTTCCTTATCAGGACATTTGGGCATACCAAGCAAATACTCAAGGAACCCTATACAATTCCGAAGAATGCATCGATCAGGATGTCAAGTGGCTTGAGCAGGAAAAAGAAAAAACAGGATACGATACTCAAAAGCCGGAGGGCTTGATCCGCAGAGTTATTGAGACCTCAACAAGTGAGGGCGGCCTTGTAGCTGATTTCTTTTCCGGATCTGGAACGACCGCAGCGGTTGCAGAAAAGATGGGCAGACGCTGGATTACGTCTGATCTCGGTAAGCCCGCGTGTATGGTCACTAGAAAGCGCCTTATCGATCAGGATGCGAAACCGTTCCTTTACCAGCACATCGGCGACTATCAGGTCGAGCAGATGCGCTCGACGATGGGTGCGAAGTTCCGCATCGGCGACCTCGCCGAAATCGTCCTCGGCCTTTTCGGCGCGCTGCCGCTGCCTGTCGAAGAAAACCCGAACAAGAACATGGGCCGGATTCAGGGGAGCAAGACGCTTGTTCTGGCCGATAGCCCGAACAAGATGACGGGCCTTGCCACGTTGCGCCGCGCCATTGAAATCCGCGATAACCTCATGGGCGGATGGGATAAGGTGGTGGTTCTTGGCTGGAACTTCTCGCCGACTATCGGACACGATATCGAGGCGCTGGGTCAAGGCGACCGGCTCGAAGTGCTGGTCATCCCGCCCGACCTTCTCGACCGGCTCAAAAAGAAGGGGCACAAGCTCAAGGCAGACGAAGTGCGCTTCTCGTCGCTGCAATACCTCAAGCTCGGCGCGGTTACGCGAACGCCGGAGGGGGATGGCGAGTCCCTTTCCGTCGAGATTGCCAATTATGTGTTGTTGTCGCCTGAGGCATTGAACTTAGACGAAGCCAATCGCGACAAGCTGCAAAAGGTCATCAACGCCGATCCGATGGCGTTGATCGAATATTGGAGCGTCGATCCGGACTATGACGGCGAGGTCTTCCGCTCTGTTTGGCAGGACTATCGCGGCAACATCGATAACGATAACGACCCTTACCGCGTCATCCGAACGGCGCGGCTCACCGGCCTCCCCAAAAAGAATGGCCCGCGCCGTATCTGTGTGCGCGTGGTCGATGTGTTCGGCTTCGAGGCCGAAGCAACGGTTGAGGTGGCGTGATGGCGAGCATCGACGATTTTTCGCTTGCTAAGGGCCTGACAGCCAAAGCCGAGGAAGCCTGCGTCGGTCTGGAAACCGGCGAGGCACCGATCCTCGATCAGGTTTCGGAAATAACGGCGGAACTGCTCAAGTGGTGGTTTCAGGCCGAGTTTCAGGACGCGCGGTCCTTCAACTTCCATCCCGGCCAGCGGCAGGCCCTGCTCAATGTCATCTACGCCCATGAAGTGCTGGGAATTTCGACGTTGCCGGAACTTTACCAGATTGCCGCGCCGGATGTGTTGCTGGCGAGCACGCGGGATTCCGAAACCATCCGCGCACCAAAAAACGCCTATCCCAAATACTGCCTTAAGATGGCGACCGGCACCGGCAAGACATGGGTGCTGCAAGCCCTTATGGTCTGGCAGGTTCTCAATGCCAATCGCGCGCCGGATGATGCCCGCTTTACCAAGAATTTCCTCGTCGTCGCGCCCGGTTTGATCGTTTACGACCGACTGCTTGACGCCTTCATGGGCAAGGAGCGGCACGGCAAGCGCGATTTTTCGATCTCCGACCTCTCCATCTTCCAAGAACTGTTCATTCCGGACGCCTATCGCGATGAGGTCTTCCGCTTTGTCCAAGGCGCTGTTTGCCCGAAGGAAGAAATTGGCCGCAAGGTTACGGCGGGCGGGATCATCGCCATTTCCAACTGGCATGTGCTTTCGGAGGAAGGCGAACCGCTTGAGGACGAAGAAATCGAGTCACCGGGCCAGACGGCTGACCCCAAGACCGTTGTGCAAAGTATCCTTCCGCTGACGCCGGGAACGAGTCAGGGCAATGACCTGAACGTGTTGAATCGACGTTATGAGAGAGGCGGCATTCTTTCCTATCTGAAAGACCTGCCCGCCCTCATGGTCTTCAACGACGAGGCGCACCATATCCATGAGTTCAAGCGCGAAGGTGAAGTAACGGAGGTTGAATGGCAAAAAAGCCTCAACCTGATCGCCGAGCCGAAGGGCCGCCGCTTTGTTCAGGTGGACTTCTCCGCGACCCCCTATAATGAGGTCGGCACTGGCCGGAACAGTCGAAAGTCCTTCTTCCCGCACATCGTCGTGGATTTCGACCTGAAAACGGCTATGCGGGCCGGGCTGGTCAAATCCCTTGTGCTCGACAAGCGCTCAGAGATTGGCGCGCTCAGTCATGAAGAGTTGGATTTCAAGGCTGACCGCGACGAAAACGGCAATCCGATGCTGTCCGAAGGGCAGCGGATCATGCTCCGCGCGGGCCTGACGAAGCTCCGAAAGCTCGAAGCCGATTTCGAGGGTCTCGATCCCGACAAGCACCCGAAGATGTTGGTGGTTTGCGAAGATACCACAGTGACGCCCCTTGTCGCCGAGTTCATGCAGCTTGAAGGGCTGGCCGACGATGAGGTGCTGAGGGTCGATTCCAACCGCAAGGGCGAATTGAAGCCCGACGAATGGAAGGTGCTGCGCGAACGCCTGTTCGACGTGGACCGGCATAAATCGCCGCGCGTCATCGTCAGCGTGCTCATGCTGCGCGAAGGCTTCGACGTGAACAACATCTGCGTGATCGTTCCGCTACGCGCGTCGAGCGCCGGAATCCTGCTCGAACAGACCATCGGTCGCGGCCTGCGCCTAATGTGGCGCGGCAACGAATACGATGACATCAAGCGGGAGAACCGCCAGCTTATCCGCAGCGGCAAAACGCCTTCCAACATGATCGACATTCTGTCTATCGTCGAGCATCCGGCCTTCCAGAGCTTCTATGAAGAACTGATTCAGGAGGGACTGGCTGCTGAATCGGACGATGAGGATGACAGGAATACCAGCGGCACTGGTGACCTGATTTCGGTCGGCCTCCGCCCCGACTTCGAGAATTACGATTTCGCCATTCCATTCATTCTGCGCGAGCAGGTGGAGGAACTGGAAGATACGCGGATTAGCCCGGACTCATTGGCGCCGTTCGGCGCTTTCAGCCTCGAACAACTCAAGAGCCAACTCGGGCACGGCGAGAAATTCCATTCCGAAGACGTTCAGGCGAAGACCCGCTTTGGCGACTATCGGGTGCATGGCGGCGTTATGACAGCCACCGGATACAACGACTATCTGTCGCGCATCACGCGCCGGATCACCGAAGCCGTGACGCTGACGGATACGACGTCGAGCTCAAAGGCCTTCGCCAATGCGAGCAAATTTCCCTACATCCAGATCAACCGCGCGGAGTTGGCCGAAGGTATCGACACCTTCATCCGTCATTACCTGTTCAAGCGTGAAGTGGACCCGCTTGTCGATGAAAACTGGCGCGTTTTGCTCATCGACCCGGTGACAGAGCACATTATCAAGGTTTGGGCGCGCGCAATTCTGGAAGCTGAGGACAGCGTAATCGTAGCAGACGCCGAAGTGGCGCACCGCCGTCTTTCCGAGGTTGCTAAGCTCGCCATGCGCGAAGGTTCATCGCTGGCTGTCGAAAAGGCGATTTACTTGCGCCTGCCATATCCTTCCCGCAGCGGCGGACTCGAACAGGCTTTCATGGAAAGCTGCGAGCGGGACGCCAGCGTCGATGCGTTCTGCAAGGTGAACGAGCAGAAGCACACCTTCGCTCGCCTTCGCTATATCAAGGAAGACGGCCTGCCTGCCTTCTATTCTGCCGATTTCCTCGTAAGGGCAGGAGATTCCATCTATTTGGTGGAGACGAAAGCGCAAAACCAACTCACGACGCCGAACGTACTTCGCAAGCGCAAGGCGGCGGTCGCGTGGTGCGACCGGATCAACGCCATTACGCCAGAACAGCGGAGCCATGCCGAATGGCATTACGTCCTCTTGGGCGAAGATGCGTTCTACGGCTGGCGGGACAAGGGCGGCTCGGTTGCCGACCTTCTCGCCTATGCCCGCCTGCGCCCTGTCGAAGACAAGGGGCAGGCGAAGTTTGCGTTCTGAGGGGGCAAGTTCATGACAACCATGCAGGGAGATATCGTCAATCGGGTCAAACGGTTTCCCAAGCCGTCGCTGGCAGCAGAGGCTCTACAGCCGGTATTTGAAGCGGTGAGCAACTCGCTTCATGCCGTCGAAGACGGTTTCGGCGAAGCTCTGTATCAATCGAATGGCTCTATTACCGTCACCATCCGCAACCCACGCTCTCCCGATGACATTGAAATTATCGTCGATGACAATGGGATTGGCCTTGAGCCTCCGCGGTTCAAAGCGTTCTGCACGACCGATACAGACTACAAGATGGCGCGCGGCGGCAAAGGCGTTGGACGCTTGCTCTGGCTCGATGCCTTTGAGCGGGTCAAAGTCATCAGCATCTACAAAGACGAGGGCAAACTCTTCCGGCGTTCGTTTTCATTTCGGCTAGAATCAACCGATCAAATAACTGACGAAGAAATTGCGGAAATCGACGGCGCTAGTGCCAACACCGGAACGTCTATCACCTTCTCTGGCTTGCGGGGGAGCGCATATCGCACGAAATTCCCCAGCCAAGCGGCTACCATTGTCAAACATTTCGGCTCGCACTTTTTTGCAGATTTTATTCTCGGAAAATCCCCACGAATTGTTGTCGATATCGACGGAAACAGCACGACGTTCCCCGAGGAAATCCAGAATCTCAAAATCGAAGATCGAGGCGTTGCAACGCTGCCTACCGACGACTTCGGCGACCTCTCTTTGGCAAGCTTCGTTTGCCACAAGAATGCCAGTGCGAACTTTGACGGCTCCCACCAGATTCATTTGGTTGCGAATGGCCGGACTGTCACTACCCGGAAGATTGATGGCTTAATCGGCATTGGACGCTTCGGTCCTGACAGCGACCGCGTGTATCACGGCTGCGTGTCTGGCGATTACCTTAATGAAAGGGTCAATCAAGAGCGCACACAGTTCAATTTTGACGAGTCGATAGTTGAGGAAATAGTTCGGCAATGCGCAGGGTTCGTTCGTTCCGACGCAATCGGTGAAGAGATACGGGAGTTCGACACGCAGCGTCTCGGCACGCTCCGGGACTTCGTAAAAGACTACCCCTCATTTGGGTTTGAGGAAGCGGAGCGGCTTTTGGAGCGCACTCCGAAAAACGCTATCAAACCCGAAGAGTTCGCAAGGGCGCTGATTCCGTTCCGCATTCGGCGCGATAAGGAACGGAACGAGACGATTCAAGAGATCGTCGCGCAGTTGGACGGAAAACAGACGATTCCGGCGGATTTTGCGGAAGCTGTACGGGAAGCCGCTGATGAAATCCGCGCGGAGGAACAGCGTCAACTTACAGAATATGTCCTTCGAAGGAAGACTGTTCTAGACGTGATGGAAGTTCTTCTTCGGCGCATTCGGGAGCGGGATAACGGCTCTCAAGACTACCAGCTTGAAGAGACGCTCCACCAATTCATCTGCCCAATGAAAATGCGGGGCGATGACCCCAGCAAGGTTGAGCAATCAGACCATGATCTATGGATCATTGACGAACGCCTCACATTCCAAAAGTATTTTGCATCCGATGTACCGTTCACGCAGATTCTGGAAGGCGAGAATAGCACCAAACGTCCTGACTTACTGATTTACGACCGGCTTTATGGCCTCGGAGCGGAAGGTGACGAGCCGCTTACAAAAGTGATGCTTGTCGAGTTCAAGCATCCGGGGCGAAAAGACTACGAAGAGCGCTATTCGCCGATGAATCAGATTAGCGAGTATATAACCAAGCTCAAGGCGGGTCAGATTGAAGATTTCAACAACGCGAGAGTGAGAATCGCGGATGATTGCGTTTTCTACTGCTACGTCGTTGCGGATATTGTTGGCAAACTGGAAATCCACACAAATGGCTGGCGGACGACCGCAAACGGTCGGGGCCGTATTCAGGAGCTTGGCGGGAAATTCAGGGGCATGGTCGAAGTCATCGAGTGGAAGGATTTGCTGTCCGACGCGCGGCTCAGGAACCACGCTTTCCTGAATGCTGCCGGGCTCCGATATGACCGCCACCCGTAACGGACGGACATCCCCAATTATAACAGCGACGCGCAACTCACCCTCAAAAGAGGGTGAGCTGGCGGCCGGCGGCCTCGTGCAGCCGCCACGCCGGACTCGCGGCTTCCTCGTCCAGCCATGTCCGTACAAGCGCCACCGGCCCGCCCATGGCGGCGACGGCATTTGCCGTCGTAAAGTGCGAGCGGTAGCCGGTTTCCGTGATGGGAAGCGGTGCGCGCTCGGGCGCGATGGCCTCGATTTCGAGGTGGGCCGTGTCGAGGCCGTAATCGTCGGCAAGGCTAAGCCAGCGCGGTTCATAGCTGATGGATATGGTAACGCCGTTCCAGACGGTCTCGTGATGCTCCGTATAGCGTTTGCAGAGGCGGCTCATGCTGCACCTCCCTCTGCGATGGGAAGTTGGGCGGCTTCGTCCTGAGCCGCACCGACGATGTAGAGCACCTCTTGGAGGTCGCGGCGGGCGTCGCCGGTGATGCTATCGTAGTTGTCGAGTATAAAGCTGACGTGGTCAAAGATGCTGTTAAGCCCACGGGAGAGGCGCTGGCTGCGGGTCATGCTGCACCGCCTTCCGCCGTTTCGTCGGCTTTCGGGGGGAGCAGAACAATGCGACCATCCAGCGGATAGAGGTCGAGTTGCAGCGTATGGCCGTCGCCGTTCTGGTGCGGCCAAGCGGCCCCGATGCGCGTCCAGTAGGATTTGCCGCCTTTGGCCTCTCTGACGTGCCACGCAATCAGCGCGGGCGCTTTGGTTTCAGATTTTTTCGTCATGTTTGTTCTCCTTGGTTTGCATTTCCCTTTCGGGCGTGCCCACGGAGAGCCAGGCGCGATGGCGCGGCGTCACACAGGAAAATTGGGGGGACCGGACGCCTGCGAACGGGGGAGCCGAGGCTTCCTGTTGACGCCATGAGCGCCCGCGCATGGCAGGGGGCATGACGCTGCCCGATGGGGATGCAAACAAAACAAGGGGAATTCAGGACGGAGCCGAGAACAAAGCCAATGCCTGCAAAGGGTGAGTGGCAGTTCAAAAGGTCAGTGGCATATCCTGAGATATACCGATTTTGGGGTAAGGGTGGCCTGCATGAAGGCAGGCTCCGCTATCCATTGCCTCTGGTTCGCCAGCGGCTGAGGCAAAGTCTTCGCGGAAAGACGCGATCACGGGGGCGCTTGAAGCTCGGCGCGCCTTTTTCCCGTGCCCGCTTGGCCGGACTCCACGACCGGGGAGCGCCAGCGGCGCGTCGTGACTTCCGGCAGAAACGCATAGCTCTGTTGCATCGGCCATCGAACTCGATGGCTGGTGCGATGCGCGCTAGCGTTTGGGGCGGTTCGGCTTGTCCGTCTGCTTGGCTTTGATGGACTGCACCTCTTTGGCCTTGGCTTCCAACTCGTCGATTTCGGCGTTCATTTCGGCATGCATCGCATCCCATCCGCCGATGCCCATGAGCACGCGGTCGGCATGCTTGATGGTGTTCACATGCCCGTAGTGCTGTTCAATCATTTTGACGGAAGTGCCCATTTGCTGGGCGAGGATATAGACATCCACCCCGGCGGACAGCCGGAGCGTGGCGTAGGTATGGCGGAAGCAGTAGGTTGTGCGGGGAATGCCGCTCGGGCCTTCGCGAAGGTCGGTGTATTTCAATAACTCTTCGACGGTATCCCGATAGAGCCATTTTGCCGGTTTGCCGTTGATAATCGTAAAGACATGATCCTCAGGCTTTGTTGCCTTAGAAAGCTCGCGGACGCGGTCGAGGTATTTTGCGACACTGATCGGGGCAATCAGCTTGCGGGTTTTGCCCTTGCCCTGAACGTAGAGGACAAGAATTTCCTGTCCGTCTTTGTCTTTTGCGGTGGTGATGTCCCGCCAGCGCAGGTTCTTCGCTTCTGGCGGGCGCATCCCCGTGTTGCACATAATGAGAATGAAATTGTAGCAGACTTGGCGATACCAGACGCCTTGCGGTGTGGTCGCCTCCTTCATCCACTTGCGGCCTTTGGTGTGCAGCTTGCGGTATTCCTCAAGCGTGAACTCGTCGCGGCGGTTCGATTTGAGCTTCGGCATGCCTTCAAAGCGGTGATGAGCGGGAACATACCGCTTGCTGATCGCAAAGTTCATGATGGCTGCGAAAATGGTCATCTCGATGCGGATAGTGGAATCGCTGATAACGCTCTTGCGACGGCCTTCGCCGTTTTCCCGTCGCCACAGCGGATATTCTGACCAGCGGTCTTGCGTAACCAGATGAATCTGTGTGCTGCCGACATAAGCCTTTAGAGGGCCGTCGATCTTGCTTCTTATATTTTTGCAGCGGGCTTGGCTGACCTCGCCCGCGTTGGCGCGGCGCTGTTGGGCGTCCGCATATTCCTCCGCAACCTGCGAGAAGGGGCGGTTGAATACGGGAACATCGTGCTTCACCCGAAAGCGGATATCGGCATACTCGTCCATCGCGCGGTCCCGCGCCGTCTGCCTATCCGCCGTGCGGAGTGAGATTGTCTTGTAGCGGTCTTCGTTCTGGATTCTGATCCGGCAATAATAGTTGTCATGCCCGACATCGGCACGCCGGAAGATGATAAGGCCGGGCTTGATCTGCTCCTTGTCGAGGATGAAACTCATTTCTCCGCTTCCCACTGTGCAGAAACTGTGCAGATTGGCAGCGTAAGTGGTTGATCTTCCGTGCCTGTGTAGGTTCTGTGTGGGTCATTGTAGCAAAAAATGTTGTTTATTTGTAGTATCTTGTTATAATCCCTTCACCCGCTCCAATCATGCGGTTGCTGGAAGTGGTTCGCGGCAGGGAAACCGCGCCGGATGTGCTGGTGACCGCGATGGCGCTGGGCAAGCGGATCGGCAAGGTCGGCGTCGTGTCGGGCGTGTGCGACGGCTTCATCGGCAACCGCATGTTCGAGGAATATCTGCGCCAGGTCTGGTTCATGCTGGAGGAAGGCGCGCTGCCGCAGCAGATCGACGCCGCCATGGAGCGGTGGGGCATGGCGATGGGGCCGTGCCGGACGATGGATCTGGCCGGACAGGACATCGGCTGGGCGATCCGCAAGCGCCGTATGGCGGAACAGCCCGACCGGCCCTATTCGGGCGTGATAGACCGCATCTGTGAACTGGGGCGGTTCGGACAGAAGACGGGCAAGGGCATCTACGCCTATCCGGATGGCCGGACGGCGGAAACCGATCCGGAAATCACAAGGCTGATCGAGGATTACTCCGCCGAGACAGGCCTTGAGCGGCGCGCGTTCAGCGATGAGGAAATCGTCGGCCGTTGCCTGCTGGCCCTGGTCAATGAAGGCGCGCGGATCGTGGAGGAAGGAATCGCCTATCGTCCCGTCGACGTCGACATGATCTACATCCATGGCTATGGCTTCGGCCGCGAACGCGGCGGACCGATGTTCCAGGCCGACATCATGGGCTTGTCCACCGTTCTGGACCGGCTTCGCGCCCTTGCCGCCGGCCGTAACGGCTGGGCATGGACGCCCGCCCCGCTGATCGAGCGGCTCGCTGCCGAGGGTGGGCGCTTCGGGGATCTCAACATTCAGGACAGGAACAGCATATGACGGATGTCTTTCTGGTATCGGCGGCGCGGACGGCCATCGGCAGCTTCGGCGGCTCGCTCAAGGATCAGAAGCCGGGCGAACTGGGTGCGCATGTGGCGCGGGCGGCGATCGAGCGCGCGGGGCTCGACGCAAGCCTGATCGGCAATGTCGTGCTGGGCAATGTCATCCCTTGCGAGCCGCGCGACGCCTATGCCGCGCGCATAGCGGCGATCGGCGCGGGCATTCCGCAGGAAACTCCGGCGCACAGCGTCAACCGCCTCTGCGGATCGGGTTTGCAGGCGATCCTTACTGCAGCCCAGTCGATCATGCTCGGTGACTGCGACATCGCGCTGGGCGCGGGCGTGGAGATCATGAGCCGCGCGCCTTATTTCCTGCCCGCCGCCCGCTGGGGCCAGAAGATGGGCGATGCGGTGGTGCAGGACGGGTTGACCGGCGCGCTGACCGATCCCTTCCACGGCATCCATATGGGCGTCACGGGGGAGAATGTCGCTGCCCGCTACGGCATTTCGCGGGAAGACCAGGACGCGCTCGCCTATGAAAGCCAGAAGCGGGCGGCGAACGCCATCGCGCAGGGCTATTTCAGGGAGCAGATCGTGCCGGTGGAGGTGACGGTGCGGCGCAAGCCGGTGCCGTTCGACACCGACGAATTCGTGCGCGCGGATGCGGCCCCGGAGGATTTCAGCAAGCTGAAGCCCGTCTTCCAGAAGGATGGGACAGTGACGGCCGGCAATGCGTCGGGGATCAACGACGGCGCCGCCGCCGTGGTGCTGGCAAGCGGGGAGGCGGTGAAGGCACGGGGATTGAAGCCCCTCGCGCGACTGGTCGCCTATGGCCATGCGGGCGTCGATCCGGCCTATATGGGCATCGGCCCGGTGCCCGCCACGCGCAAGGCGCTGGAGCGGGCGGGGATCGGCGTGGGCGATCTGGACGTGATCGAATCCAACGAAGCCTTTGCGGCGCAGGCCTGCGCCGTCTCGTGGGAGCTGGGCTTCGATCCGGCAAGGGTCAATCCCAATGGCAGCGGCATTTCGCTGGGCCATCCGGTGGGGGCGACGGGCGCGATCATCACGACCAAGCTGGTCTATGAACTGCAGCGCACCGGCGGCCGCCTGGGCCTGACGACCATGTGCATAGGCGGCGGCCAGGGCATCGCGGCCATCTGGGAACGGGTGTGAGGCCTGGCTCGCCCCTGGCCTGACGGACGAACCGTCAGGACATAGGCGTGCTCACGGGCGAAGGGGCGAAGCCGCCCCGCCGCTTATTTCGCGCTGAGATCGAGCGCGACGTCGACGATCATATCCTCCTGACCGCCGACCATCTTGCGACGGCCCACTTCCGCAAGGATGCTGCGCGTGTCGAGGCCATAGTCCTGCGCCGCCTTTTCCGCATGGCGCAGGAAGCTGGAATAGACGCCCGCATAACCCAGGGTCAGCGTTTCGCGGTCCACGCGCACCGGCCGGTCCTGCAGGGGGCGGACCAGTTCTTCGGCGGCGTCCATCAACGCATAGAGATCGCAGCCATGGTTCCAGCCATAGCGGTCCGCTGCGGCAATGAACACCTCCAGCGGCGCATTGCCGGCGCCGGCTCCCATGCCGGCCAGGCTGGCGTCGACGCGGACCGCGCCGTTCTGCACGGCGACGATGGAATTGGCGACGCCCAGCGAAAGATTGTGGTGGGCGTGCACGCCACGCTGCGTCTCGGGCTTCAGCACGCGATCATAGGCCTGAAGCCGCGCCGCATATTGCTCCATGTTGAGCGCGCCGCCGCTGTCGGTGACATAGACGCAGTGCGCGCCATAATCTTCCATCAGCTTGGCCTGCTGCGCCAGCGCATCCGGATCGGTCATGTGGCTCATCATCAGGAAGCCGGACACGTCCATGCCCAGGTTGCGCGCCGCCTCGATATGCTGCTTCGAAACATCCGCCTCCGTGCAATGGGTGGCGATGCGCACCGACCGCACGCCCAGATCATAGGCATGCTTCAGATCGTGCACCGTGCCGATGCCGGGCAGCAGCAGCGTCGTCAGGACGCTATGTTCCAGCACGTCCGCCACGGCGGCGATCCAGTCATGGTCCGTATGTGCGCCGAAACCATAGTTGAAGGACGACCCGCTAAGGCCGTCGCCATGGGCGACCTCGATGGCGTCGACCTTGGCGTCGTCCAGCGCCCGGGCGATCTTCTGCACATGGTCGATGCTATATTGGTGACGGACGGCATGCATGCCGTCGCGCAGCGTGACGTCCTGGATGTAGAGCTTGGTCTGGGTCGGATCGAAGGTCATGCGACGGCTCCTTCATGCATGCGGACGGCGATCTTTTCGGCGGTGCGCAACGCGGCCGAGGTCATGATGTCGAGATTGCCGGCATAGGCGGGCAGGTAATGGGCGGCTCCCTCGACCTCCAGGAAGACGCTGACCTTGAGGCCCGTGAATTCCCCGTCCATCTCCGGAATGCGCAGGGGACGGTTCGATCCGATATGTTCGAACTGCACCGCCTGCTTCAGCCGGTATCCCGGCACATAGGTCTGCACTTCGGCCACCATGCGGTCGATGCTGGCGCGGATCTCGTCCTGGCTGGCGTCGTCGCACAGGCAATAGACGGTGTCGCGCATGATCAGCGGCGGCTCGGCGGGGTTGAGGATGATGATGGCCTTGCCGCGGCTCGCCCCGCCGACGTCGACGATCGCCTGGCTGGTGGTCTCAGTGAATTCGTCGATATTGGCGCGCGTGCCGGGGCCTGCGCTCTTGGAGGCGATGGAGGCGACGATCTCGCCATAATGCACCTTCGCGACGCGGTTGACGGCATGGACGATGGGGATGGTCGCCTGGCCGCCGCAGGTCACCATGTTGACGTTCGACGCGTCCAGGTTGGTTTCGCCGTTGACGGGCGGAATGGTGTAGGGGCCGATGGCCGCGGGCGTCAGGTCGACCACCCTCTTGCCATGCGCCTGGAGCAGTTCATTGTGCCGCTTGTGCGCGCCTGCCGACGTCGCGTCGAACACGATGGCGATGTCCTTGAAACCCTCCAGCGCGATCAGGCCGTCAATGCCCTCCGCCGTGATGGGCACGCCCATGCGGGCGGCGCGCTTCAGCCCGTCCGATTCCGGATCGATGCCGACGAAGGCACCCATTTCCAGCGTCTCCGAAAGACGCATGATCTTTATCATCAGGTCGGTGCCGATATTTCCCGATCCGATGATCGCAACCTTGGTTTTGGCCATATCCTTCAAGCCTTTTCGTAAAGGAAACGCATGTCGCCGGCGCCGGGTACGGCCCGCCTCACAGCGCATGAGAATAAGGGAGCTTTGTACTTGACGCCACCGGGCCAAGCTGTGATCTTCTCACATCATGAGAAACAGGACGCCGCAAATCAGTTCGCTCAAGCGGACCCTGGCCATGCTGGAGGAGGTTGTGGCCGATGGCGGGCAGAACAGCGTTTCCGCGCTGGCGCGGTCCATCGACATGCCCGTGGCGACGGCCCACCGGCAGGTGACGACGCTGGTCGAGGAAGGGTATCTGACGCCGGTCGGGCGCGGACGGCATGTCGCGGGCGCGCGGCTGCTGCGGCTCTTGCAGCGGCTCGACGAAAAGCAGTTGATCGTCAACGTCGCCGCGCCCGCCATGCACCGGCTGGCCGTGAAAGCGCGGACGATCGTGCAGCTGGGGACGCTGGAAAATGACATGGTCACCTATCGCCTGAAAATCGGCCAGGGGGCGGCAGGACTGTTCACGCGGGTGGGAATGCAGTTGGAGGCCTATTGCTCCGGCATGGGCAAGGTGCTGCTCGCCCATCTTCCCCGCGGCGAGCGGGACGCCTATCTCGCCAACGGCCCCTTCGTCGCCCTTACCCCGCGCACCATCGTCGATGCCGGCGCCCTGGCATGCGAGCTCGATCTGGTGGCGCGGCAGGGATATGCGATCGACGATGGAGAAATTGCCGAAGACCTGACCTGCGCGGCTGTTCCGGTCCGAAGGCCGGACGGCATGGTGCCCGCCGCCATATCCATATCGCAGTCGATGAGCGCGAGGAAGATCGGGCATGACGAGGTGATCGAACTGCTGCACGCCACAGCGCGGGAGATCGAGCAGGTGGCGTTCAACGCAGCGGAATGAGGCGCCACCGACGACCTGCGCCCGCGTTCGACGCAGTGCGTCCTAGCCCTTGTCGATGATCTCGCGTACCCGTTCCGCCAGGCTGCGGAAGGTGAAGGGCTTGGCCAGCAGTTCGACGCCGCTGTCCAGCCGTCCGTCGCGCATGATCGCATCCCTGGGATAACCCGATGTGTAGAGGATGCGCAGCCTGGGCTGCCGGGCGCGGGCCGCGGCGGCGAGTTCGCTGCCCGACATGCGGGGCATGACGACGTCCGTGATTAGCAGCTTGATCGGCTGGTCCTGCTTGTCCAGCAGGGCAAGGGCGGAGGCACCGTCATGCGCCTCTACCACCCGATAACCCAGCTCGCGCAGCGTTCCCACCGTATAGGCGCGAACATCGTCGTCATCTTCGACAACCAGGATCGTTTCCGACGCGCTGCCGAAGGGTTCGCGCTCGTCCATCGCATCGGCGGGCGGTTCCGCGCTCTGGACGCTGCGCATCAGCAGCAGCGTCACGGTCGTGCCTTCCCCCAATGCCGAGTCGATCAGCACGCTGCCGCCGGATTGCTTGGCGAAGCCATAGACCATGGACAGGCCAAGGCCCGTGCCCTTCCCGACCTCCTTGGTGGTGAAGAAGGGATCGAACACCTTGGTCAGGGTGTCCGCGTCCATGCCGGTACCGTTGTCGCTTACCGTGATCGCCACATAATCGCCGGGACTGACATGGCTTTCGTCGCTCTGGTGCGCGGCGACCTGCCGATTGCCCGCGGCGATGGTCAGCGATCCGCCCTGCGGCATGGCGTCGCGGGCGTTCACGGCCAGGTTGAGGATCGCATTTTCAAGCTGGTGCGGATCGGCCTCTATGGTCCAGACGTCGTCCGGCGCCTCGATGGCGATGGCGACCGCTTCGGTGATGGTGCGGGTGAGCAGGTCCGACATGCCGGCCAGCAGGCGGGGCACCTCCACGGCACGGGGGTCGAGCGGCTGCCGGCGGGAGAAGGCAAGCAGGCGCTGGGTCAGCGCCGCTGCCCTTTCCGCACCGCGCATGGCATTGTCCAGCGCGCGGCCCACCCTGGGATCGGCCGAATTGTCGAGCCGCCGCAGCGCCATGTCGACGCTGCCGGTGATGATGGTCAGCAGATTGTTGAAATCATGCGCGATGCCGCCGGTAAGCTGGCCGACGGCCTCCATCTTCTGCGCCTGGCGGAGCGCATCCTCCGCCCGCAGGCGTTCGTCTATCTCCTGCGCGACGCGCTGCTCCAGCGTGTCGTTCAATTCGCGCAGCCGCGTTTCCTGAAGCTTCGCATCGGTCACGTCATAGATGACGCCCAGCAGCCGGTAACCGCTACCCTCGCTGTCGCGCATCGCCTCGCCACGGCGGGCGATCCAGCGGTCTGCGCCATCGTCGCTGCGGCGGATGCGGAACACGCTGTCGATGCTGGCAGGTTCCGCACCGTCTTCGGGTATCAACGGCTCCTCGTCCTCGCACACGACCGCGTTGATCGTCCTGACCGGCAGCCGGTCGGCGGGGTGAAGGCCGAGCAGCCGGCAGAATTCGCTGGAGACCGACACTGTCGCAAAGCCGTCCCGATATTCGAACGTGCCGATCCCGCCGGCGCTCTGCGCGATGCGGAGCCGCTCCTCCGTGCGCTTGCGGTCGGTCACATCGACCAGCAGCCCGGTGAAACGTACCGGCTCGTCCTGATCGTCAAGCTGGCTCCGGCCCCGGCCGTGCATCCATAATATCGCACCGTCCGGAGCGATGATGCGGAATTCCTTGGAGAAGAATTCGGAGCCCGCCAGCATGCCAGCGACCGCGATGCGGATGCGGGCGCGATCCTCCGGATGGATGGCGCGGAAGAAGGCGGCGGTCGGCAATGGCTGGTCGGCGGCATCGGCGCCCAATCCGTACAGCTCGGCAAAACGGGCATCGACGGTCAGCCGGTCCCGGACGATGTCCCAGTCCCAGGCGCCGCTGGCCCCCGCCGCCGCGAGCACGGCGCGCAATTGATCCGCGTTTCCGATGATCGCTTCGTCAGCCATCCTCGCCCACGATGCGCGAGATGAACTCGTCGAGCAACTGCTTGAGCGTCGCGAGCGAAGGAATGTCCATCAGCATCGCGATATAGCCGCGAATGTCGCGCTGGCGCACCGCAAAGTCGATGTAGAGAAAGAGGACCAGCCCTTCCGACCCTGTCGTTTCGTCGATTTCGAACAGGGTCGCGCCATTGCCCCGCAGCACTTCGGGGATGGTCATGGACAGCGACCGCTTGAGCATGTTGGCCATGGTCGCAAGGCAGCTGTTGAGGATGATGTTGCCCGTCTCGGCCAGCGCCTCCTGCTCCATCTCGACCGCTTCCTCGGCCGAAAGGGCGCCGCCCGTCACCGCCCGAACCAGCTCCAGGCTGTTCGTTTCGGGGAAGATCAGCAAGGCCCGCCCGCAAAAGGGGCCCGAAAAATCCTGCCGCACCGCGATCAGGTCGACCACTTCGCGCTCGCTGATCAGGCGGGCGGCGCGGCGCTGGCTCACGACTTCCACCGAAGGGACGGACAGGACGACCTGGTCCCCGATCATCTTCCTCAAGGAAGAGGCGGCGCGGCTCACGCCGATATTCACGATCTCGGTCAGGGCGTCCTGTTCGAGTTCGCTCAGCGCGACGTGGCCCGTTATCATTCCTGGCTGGACCTCAGCTTGAGCGCAGCGCCGGTCAGGAAGCCGGCAAGGCCCTCGCTGGTGACGGGCTTGGCGATGAAGGCGGCGCCGATCGCCCGCGCCTGCGCGATGATCTCGTCCTGGATGTTGGCGGTGATGATCGCGATCGGCATGTCCGGCCTCAAAGCGCGTATCTCACCTGCAAGTTCCAGCCCATCCTGTTCGGTCATGTTGAAATCGATGAGAGCGACTTCGATCCGCTCCTTGCCCAGCAGTTCCAGCGCCTGCGCCCCGCTGCCGGCCTCGATTTTCTGCCAGTCGGGCTGAAGTTCCGCCAATGCCTTTCCCGCGACGATCCGCGCGAGTTTGCTGTCGTCCACGATCAACACGGTAACGGGCATTCATGACTCCACTCAATCTCGACCCGGTCGGGCCTTCAGCTTCTTCTATAGAAAGGAACCGCAACCGCAGATATGAAATTGTTACACCTCGATCCGCATTGGCGATGCAAAGGCGATTTCCCGCAGGAACGGGCTTTCGGGCCGGCCGATGACGGGCCGGCCGGCGGCGAGGACCAACTGCACCACGGCAAGATGCGCCCGCGCCAGCCCGGCGATGTCGATCCTGTGATGGGGATGCTCCAGCAGCGCGGCCAGCAGCGGTTCGGCGTCTTCCACCGTCGCAGCGCCAGAGAGGATGATCCGGTCCTCCTCCACGACCACGCTCATGCCACCAGCTCCGGCAGGTCCAGCACCAGCAGCACGCTGCCGTCGGACATCATCGCCGTACCCGCCACGGCGGGCATGGCGGCCAGCAATCCCGTGCTTTCGCGCACGACGGCGTCGAACCGCTCCCCAAAGGCAGCCACGCGCAGCGCGGTGCGGCAGGGTCCGGCATCGGTCACCACCAGCCGGGCAAGCGCGCCGCTCGTGGGTTCCAGCCCCAGCAGCGCCGCCAGGTCCAGAACGGGCACGGTCCTGTCCCGCAATATGCAGGCATGCGCCTGACCGACCGGCTGGACCGCGCTGGCGTCGACCCGCGCGGTTTCAACGATCTGGTCCAGCCTGACGCCGAGCTGACGGTTCCCCGCCGCGACGACCAGAAGCGGAGTCGTGATCGCATTGGCCGGCAGGCGCAGGGTGATGCGCGTGCCCCGGCCGACATCGCTCTGGATCGTGATGGTCCCCGCCAGCCGTTCGACCGCCGCCCGCACGGCGTCCATGCCGACGCCCCGGCCCGACAGCATAGTGGCGCTTTCGGCGGTGGAAAAACCGGGGAGGAAGACGATATGCAAGGCTTCCGCGTCGCTGAGCGCGGCCGCCGCCTCGCCGCTCATCAGGCCCTTGGCGACGGCTGCCGCCCGCATCGCCTGCGGATCGATCCCGCGCCCGTCATCGGTCAGGACGATGGAGATATGGCCGCCATCCTGCCGGACGGCAAGCCCGATCCGCCCTTCGGCGGGTTTCCCGCTGGCCACCCTCTGCCCGGCCGGCTCCAGCCCGTGGTCGACGGCGTTGCGGACCAGATGGAGCAGGGGTTCGAACAACTGGTCGGCCAGTTGCTTGTCGACCTGCGCCGTCTCCCCCTCGATGGTGAAGCGGATCGCCTTGTCCACCATGGCCGCGGCCTCCCGCGCCAGTCGCGGCAGGCGGCGCAGCACGGGTTCGAGCGACACCAGCCTCACCTGCGCGACCGAGCGCTGGAGCTGTCCGGCGACGCGGGCGATCTCGTCCTCCGCGGCACGGAGTTCGGCGGCGAGCAGCGGATCGATGGCGCGCAGGCGGGCCGCTATCGGTTGCAGCGCGCGGATCGCGACGGCAAGTTCGCCGCTCTGGTCGGCCAGCCGGTCGAGCCGGGCCGCCTCGACCCTGAGCGTGGCCGCAAGTTCGGTGGCATAGGGGGCAGAATCGCTTGCCGCTGGCGACGGATTGAACGGCGCGACCGCAATCTGATCGGGCGCCAGCCGGAACGCGGCGCGCACCTGCGCTTCGTCGGCGGCGCTCAACCCCTCTATGGCGGCCATGCAGCGGAACGGCTCGCAGGCGGCGAGGTCCGGCCAGGCATCGCCGGCGGGCAATATGGCGATGCCCAGCAATTGCGGCACATTCTCGACCATGGACAGCGGGTCCTCGCCCCGGAAGAAGCAGTCGGGATCGGGGGTATAGCGGAAGGCCGTTCTGGCTCGGCCGGGGTCGACCATGGCCAGTTCGGCGCGGCTGCGCAGGGCGGCGATCCACTCCTGATCAGCCGCGACCCGGGGTGAGACAGGCAGGGGAAGGTCAGCTTCACCGGTTTCCCCGTCCCCTGCGATCAGGGCGATCAGGCGGTCCGAAAGGCCGGTGGCGTCGGCGTCCAGCGAAGCGGCGCCCTCCATGGCGTCGATCCAGCGGTCGGTCTGGTCGATCGCCTGCATCAACAGGTCGAGCATGGCTTCGTCCAGCGCCCCGTCGCCTTTCCTCGCGCCTTCGAGTCGGGCCTCTGCGACGTGGAGCAGCCGTTCCGCCGGCGCCATGTCGAACAGGGCGACCGACCCCTTGAGCGTATGGGTGGCGCGGAACAGCCGGTCGAGCGCCGGGCGATCCCGTGCGTCGCGGCCAAGCGCCACCAGGGCGGCATGCGCATCCGCCACCAGATCGCGTCCTTCGAGCAGGAACTGTTGAAGCAGCTCGTCCATCAGCACCGACGATAGACGATTGCCTGGCGCAAGCGAACCAGATCGAAGCGCTCGTCGATCCGGGCCATGGATTCGCTATGGCCGAGCAGGAGATAGCCGCCGGGAAGAAGCGCCTCGTGCAGATGCCGGGCGGCGGCGATGCGCGATTCGTCGTCGAAATAAATGAGCAGGTTGCGGCAAAGCACGATGTCGAAGCGGCCCTGGCTCGCCACCGAAGCCGCGTCGTTCAGGTTCGCCTGGGTGAAGAGCACGGATTCGCGCAGGTCCTGGACGATCCGTCGGCGGTGCTGATGCTCGCGCTCGAAATAGGCCGCGAGCATGTCCGCCGGCAGCCGGGCGAGCGCGCGTGCCCCATATTGGCCGTCCCGCGCGGCATCGAGCGCGTGGGTGTCGATGTCCGACCCGACGATCTCGACATGATAGGCGTCGACCAGCGGCCATCGCTCCAGCAGCCAGAGCGCGATCGAATAGGCTTCCTCCCCGGTCGAGCAGGGAAGGGACCAGATGCGGATCAGGTCGCCGGGCCGCTTTTCCGCGGCGATCCTGGGCAGGATCTCGTCCGCCAGCGCGGTGAGCTGATGCTCCTCCCGGAAGAAATAGGTCTCGTTGATGGTGACGGCGTTGATCAGCATCTGCCGCTCGTGCGCATCGCGCTCCAGCAGCAGGAGGTAGCGGGCGATGTCGGTTGTCGCGGTCCGGTCCATGCGGTGCGCGACCCGGCGTTCGAGATAGAAGCGCTTCTTCTCGTCGAACTTCATGCCGGTCAGGCGGTAGAGCAGCGCCGTCAGCCGCGTCAGCGACGATCCCGCAAGCAGCGTTTCGGGCGCCTGCGTCATCCCTGCGCCCAGGCGAGGAGCTGCGCCGCCAGTTCTTCCAGCGGCAGGACCAGATCGGCGCCGCCCGCCGCGACGAGCGCGCCGGGCATGCCCCAGACGACCGAGCTTGCCTCGTCCTGCGCCAGCACATGGCCGCCGTCGCGGTGGAGGGCGGCCATCGCCTCCGCCCCGTCATGCCCCATGCCTGTCATCAGCACGGCGACCAGCGCCCGTGGCGGGAACAGCGCGCGCGCGCTTTCGACCAGCCGGTCCGCGCTGGGATGCCATAGCCGATCCGCCCGCATCGGGGCGGCCAGTATCTGGGGCACGCCATCCCGGCGGGAGAAGATCAGGTCCGCGTCTCCCCGCCCGATATAGGCGGTGCCGGGGCGAAGGGGGCGGGGCTGCCGCACCTCCTCCACCGCGATGGCGCATCCCCGGTCGAGGCGGCGGGCCAGCGGCCCGGTGAAGCTGGACGGCATGTGCTGGGCGATGACGATGGGCCAGGGGAAGTCGGCAGGCAGCGGACCGAGCAGCGCGTCCAGCGCCGACGGCCCACCGGTGGAGACGCCCACCAGCACCGCCTCTATCCCTGAAAGCGCCTCGGCTTTCCCGTGCGAAGGAAGGCGGGCGGGCCGCCTGCGGGGGGGAATGGCTGTCGCGGCCTGTCTGGGCATGGACGGGCGGACGGGAGCAGCGGAGCCGCCCGCAAGGCGCGTGGCGGCGACGCGCCGCCGGACCCGCTCGGTCAGCCGGGCGCTGCGCGGGATGCGGGCGCTGGCGGCCTCGCGGACCTTGGCGACAAGCGTGGCCGCGATTCCTTCGATCTCGATCGACAGCGGTCCCCGCGGCTTGGGAATGAAATCGACCGCGCCCAGCGCCAGCGCTTCCAGCGTCTCGTCCGCCCCGGCTTCGGTGAGGGAGGACAGCATGACGACCGGTGTCGGCCGCTCGACCATGATGCGGTCGAGGCAGGCGAGCCCGTCCATTCCGGGCATGTGAATGTCCAGCGTCACGACATCGGGCTGGAACGCGCTGAGCTGTGCCAGGGCTTCGTCGGCGTTGCGGGCCGTGCCTGTCTCGAAATCCCCGGCTTCGGCGAAGATTTCGGTCAGAAGCTGCCGCATCAATGGGCTGTCGTCGACGATCAGCAGTCGGATCATGGCGCTGGCGTCGGCTGGCGGCGGGCGATTTCGGCCATAAGGGCTTGCTCGGCTGAAGAAAGCAACGCTGCCGGCTGGACGACGAGCAGCGTTCTGCCGCCACCGTCCGAAGCGTGCAGCACCTCTCCGAAAATCCCATCGGCCAGCGCATCGGGAAGGGGTGCGGGAACGAGCATGCTGCGTTCGACGGCAAGGATGGTGCGCGCTTCGTCGACCAGAAAGCCGACGCGCCGGCCGTCGGTGCGCAGCACGATCAGCCGTCGCCGCGCTCCGCTGGCCGGGGAACCCGTCAGACGCATGACTTGATCGACCACCGCGAGCGGTTCGCCGCCAGCCGCCGCCAGGCCCGCCAGCCACGGCGGCGCACCGGGCAGCGTGGTCAGCCGCTCCGGCGGCCCCATCACCTTGTCGATGGCCCCGACCGGCAGGGCAAGGTCATGGGGACCGATGCGGACGAGCAGCAGGGACATCCGCTGGCTGGAGGGCGAGGATGCAGGTGCGGCTTTGTCGGTTCGCTGATCCTTCGTCACCGGCAGGCGCGCGGCGGGATCACGCAGCAGTTCGTCGACCGCCAGGATCGACACCAGCCGGCCGCCGCCCTCGGGACGGCAAATGGCGCTGATCCGCGCCTCGCCCTCCGTCCGCAACAGGGCGGTGGGCAGGCTGTCGATCCGCCCGGGCGACACGCGCAAAAGTCCTTCGACATGATCGACCAGCAGTCCCAGATTCTGCCCGCCGAGCGCCACCACGACGATGCGGCGGCGGGCACGGTCCGTCTCCACCCCGTCATCGCCGGAAAGGCCCAGCAGCGCCGCGAGCGACAGCACGCCCAGCGACCGGTCGCGCCAGCGGATCGTCCCCACCACGGCTGCATCCGCGCCGGGGAGCAGCGCCACGTCGCGGGGCATGCGCAGCACTTGCGCAACCTCCTCCAGGGGCAGGGCGAAGCTCTGATCGCCTATCGCCACGCGCAGCAGCGCCAGCCGGTCGTCCCGCATGGCGTGCCGGACAGGTCGTGCCATGGCCCCGCCTGCGCTGGCGCGTCGCGCACTCGCGCGCAGGGGAAAGGCCTGCGCGATCCATTGGTCGAGGGGGAAATCCTCGATCCTGCCCGCCTCGTCCCCGTCGGACCTTTCCACCGCATCGATGGCCAGGGCGATGGGATCGCTGCCCCCCAGCACCAGCAAATGGCGCGCCGCGCCCAGCGCTTCGCCGCCGGTCATCGCGGCCGGGGAAAGCACCGCGATCGTCTCTCCCCGCACATTGCCCAGCCCCAGCAGACCCGGCGGCGCCAGTGGAACCGGCGTCAGCCGCGGCAATCGGGCGAGTTCGCGCACGCGGCCCGCCGCCACGGCATAGCGCCTGTCACCGGCACGGAAGACGAGCCGGTCGCCCGCCGTCATGCGCCGGACTCTCCGCTGTTGAGCGAGGCGGCGAGAGAGGCGATGTCTTCAATGGCCGCAGCCAGCATTTCCGCGCTCTGCGCCTGCTGGTGAGCGGCAGCGCCCGCCTCCCGCGCAGCTTCGGCCGCCAGTTCGGCCGCCTTGGCGATCTGCTCGCAGCCGCTTCGCACCTCTCGCGCGGCGTGCTGTATCGCCTCCGCGCCATCGAGGATCACGCCATTGTCGGCGCGGGTCGCGTTCAGCTCCGCCGCCATGCCGGCGAAGCGGGCAAGCAGCGCTTCGTTGCGCGTCGTTTCCGTCTCCCCCGCCGCGGCGATCTGGTCGAGCGTGCGCTGCGCGATCTGAATGCCTTCCTGGATGGCGCGCACGACATCCTTGCCTTCTTCGGCATTGGCGGCCAGGCTGCGCGCCAGTTTCCGAATGTCGGCCGTGACGGTCGTGAAGCCTTCGCCCGCTTCGCCGGACCGGGTCGCCTCCACCGCGCCGCTCACCCCCAGCATGTTGGTCTGGAGCGCGCCGAGCGCCAGCGTGTCGGCCACCTTCTCCGCCCGCCGCGCCGTTTCGTTCAGCCTGCCGAGCAGGTCCAGCACGGCGCGCGTGTCTTCGACGGCGGCGCCCACGCCGTCGATCAGGCCGGTCAGTTTCGCGCTTCCTTCCCCGACCGTCGCGACCAGCCCGTCCAGGCTTTCGACCGCGCCGGCCGCCCTGTCCTTTGCAATGGTGGCGCTGGTTTCGATCTGCCCCATGGCCGCGCTGGCCTGCAATGTGGCGGCGCTTTGAAGCTGTGCGCCGCGCGCAATCTGCTCGATGGCGATCTGGATCTGGCTGGATGCGCCCGACAGCTCCTGCACCGTGGCGGATAATTGTTCGGCGGCCACGGCGATCTGCTCGACCTCCTGCGAACCGGCCCGTTCCGTCCCCAGCGCGCCGCTCAGCGCCGCCAGCGCTTCCGCCGTCTGCTGGCTCTGCTCCAGCGAGGCGGCCTGCTGCTCTATCGCCTGCTGCGCCTCGGCCGCGGCGGCGGACTGTTCCTCCGCGGCGCTAGCGACCTGCTCGGCCCCGCGTTCCGATTCCGTGGCGGCCACCTCAGCCTGGACGGCGGCGGCGGCGATCTCCTGCGCGCCGTCCAGAACGGTGGCGAGGGTGTCCCGCGCTTCTTCCAGGGCTGTGCTGACATGGCTGCCGCTCCGCGCCTCCCCGCTGGCGCGTTCGCTGGCCGCGCGGACCCGCGCCGCAATCGCGCGGACCTCCGCGACGATGCCCGTCGCAATCGCGCGGATGTCGGTCGCGCTGGCCTCCGACGCTTCGGCCAGTTCGCGAACCTCGTCGGCAACGATGCCGAAGCCCCTGCCGCTGTCCCCGGCGCGGGTCGCCTCGATCGATGCGTTCAGCGCCAGCATGCCGGTCTGTTCGGCCAGGTCGCCCATGGCGTCGCCCACCGCGCCGATGCGGGCGGCGGCCAGTTCCAACTGCTCTATCACCGTGACCGAGCCAAGCTGGCGGCGGGCGTTCAACTCTATCGCCGCGACGGAAGCATCGATCTGTTCGGAGATTTCCTTGAACGACGCCTCCAGCCTTTCGGTCTGGCTGCGCGATGCGGCGGCGCGGATGCTCGCTTCCCGAAAATTGGCGCGCAGATGGCCGACGAGGCCGAGCGACTCCTGCGCGGCGCTGGCCGCCTCCTCCGCGCCGCTCGCCATCTGCTCGACATTGCGCTGGAGTTCGGCCGCGGCGGACGCCGATTCCCCCAGCCCGCTGGCGAGTTCCTGCGTCGCCTGGTCGAGCCGCTCGACCGCGGTCAGGGGCTTGCGCCTGCGTCCCGGCCGTGCAGGGAGCCGTTTGGGCGGGCTGGACCCGATGGGTGCCACGGACTTGTCCATTGCCGGCCTGTCGTCAGGAGAGGATGCGACCGATCTGCCACGGCCAGCCTTGCCGAGCGCAGCCTTTTTCACCAGGGCCATGGGTAACTCTCTTCCTCGCTTCGATTTCCTACCCGCATAAGCGAGGCGGAAGGCGCACGCCATATCTCCGTGAAAAATGGCAGGGGTGGACTGGCGGAACCGCCGCTTCGCGCAGCCCGCTCAGGATTCCTCGCTCAGCGCGGCGGGCACGTCATAGCCCCACTCCGCATATTTGCGGGCGACGACCGATGTCATCAGCGCGAGTTCGGGGGAGCGGTCGCCGGGACGATGGCTCAAGATGATGGGGGACGTGGCGGGTTCGGCCAGTTCGCGAAAGGCGACGTCGTGGCTGCGCGCCCGCCGGACCGATTCGGGAACGATCGCCATGCCTTCCTCCGCCGCGACGAGGCCGATGGCGATCTGAAGCTCGCGCGCTTCATGGACGATGCGCGGCTCAATCGCCTGGTCGCGGAACAGGGAAATCACTTGATCGGCATAGCTGGGGCGCGGCGCGCGGGGATAGACGATCTGCGGTTCGTCCGCCAGTTCGCGCAGCGAAATCGGCCCTTCGCCGCTTGCCAGGGGATGGTCGATCGGAAAGGCGGCGACCAGCTTTTCATCGCGCAGGATGATGCGGCGCACGCCCGGATCCTCGAACCGGATGCGGCCGAACCCGACATCGATCCGCCCTTCCTTCAGCGCGGCGATCTGGTCCAGCGTGGTGCTTTCCACCATGACCAGTTCGACATTGTCGGCGACCTTGCGGAACGCGCGGATCAATTCGGGCAGCCGCGCATAGATGGTCGAGGCGACGAAGCCGATCACCAGCCGCCGCCGCCGGCTGGTCGCCGCCGCCTTCACCATCGCCTCCACATCTTCCATGCGGCTCAGCACCTGCACCGCCTGCGCATGCAGCAGGCGCCCCACGCCGGTCAGCCGCAGCGGACGGCTGGCGCGGTCCAGCAGGGGCGCGCCGACATGCGCCTCCAGCTGCTGGATCGCGCGCGACAGCGGCGGCTGCGCAATGTGCAGCCGTTCCGCCGCGCGGTTGAAATTGCCCTCGTCCGCCACGGCCACGAAGTAGCGCAGAAGGCGCATGTCCAACATGATGATACCTCCGGAGTATGACTTTCCGGCCGCGTCGATCCTTGAACCGCCGACGGCCGGGCAGACGGCCTTGCCTGAAACCGTAAGCTTTCAGGAGATTCGCCGCAATGTCCGCATCGGGACCGGGATGATACTTTCGTCGTCGATCGGCCGCGCCGAAGGCATGCGGCCCGGTGCCGGCCCCATCTGGGCAGAGGGGCGGTTTTGCGTGAAGTCGTGGCTCCGGCGCGCCAGTCGGCGCCGCCCGGCGCATCTCTCGCGCGGCTCCATGCGTTCAGGGCGGAAGAAGGAGACGGACATGGCAGAGCTGAGCGCAATCAAGGAACATATGGACATCATCGGCGCCGACGGCGTGCACATCGGCACGGTCGACAAGGTGGAAGGCGACCGGATCAAGATGGTCAAGGCCGACAGCGGATCGCACGGGGACCATCATCATTTCATTGCCGGCGGGCTGGTCGCCGCGGTGGAAGGGAATCAGGTCCGGCTTTCGGCCTCGGGTTCCGCAGCGGTTCTCCTGGAGGAGGAGGAAGGCGGCGAAGCGATCATGGACGACGGCAACTGGCCGGGCCATAGAACGGAGTATCGTCATGGCTGCGGATGCGCAAAGCGATCATAGGGCCGAGGTCGGGAACATGACCGATGAGGAACTGATCGACAGCTGGGAAACGGCCTCGGACAAGGAGACGGAGAATCTGTCCCCCTTCCTTCAGGCCGTGGTCGAGGAAATGGATCGGCGCAAGATCGCCTTCTCCGTCGATCCGGGAGGCGCATGATGTCGAGCACCCTCAAGAAAGGCGATCCCGTGACGTGGAAAAGCCATGGCGGACAAGCCCATGGCAAGGTGGTGAAGAAGGTCACCGAAACCACGCGGATCAAGGGCCACAAGGTGGCCGCCACGCCGGGCAATCCCGAATTCATAGTGGAAACGGACGAGGGCAAGCGGGCTGCGCACAAGCCCGATGCCCTCAGGAAGCGGTAAGCGCCTCGCGGTCGCCTCAATAACCGACCGCATAGCCGATGCGGCGGGGGTCCGCCCCGCCCATGCGCGCGCCCGATGGATCGACTGCTATGCCCTGGACGCTGCCGATCGCATAGGGGCCGACCTTCTCGATCCGGTGGCCCATGGCGGTCAGCCCTTGCAGCACCGGATCGGCAAAGCGGCCCTCCGCCTGCACGGTGATCGCGGCGCCGGGTCTGTAGAAATTCGGATCGGCATCGAGCGCGAAGCGCGGCGCCTCTATGGCTGCCTGGATCGGCATGCCGCGATCGACCATGTTCACCAGGAACTGGAATTGTGTCTGGCCGATCGTTTCGCCGCCGGGCGATCCGAACACCAGGTGCAGCCGGCCCTTGTCCAGAACGATGGTGGGGCCGTTGCCCAAAAGCGCGATCCTGCCGGGCGCGACCTTGTTCGGGTGCCCGTCATAGGGTGCGGTGGACCCCAGCCTCAACCCGTTGTTGAAGAGGATGCCCGTATCGCCCATCACCAGAAAAGTGCCGAAGCCGCCGCCAATGGTGGTCGTGACGGCGATGGCGTTGCCGTCCGCGTCGACGGCGGACAGGCTGGTCGTGTCGCCCCCTCGCGTGCGGTCGTCGCCCCGCGCCGCGAAGCGCGGCCGCGCCTGTTCCAGCGCCGCCCGGTCGAAGGCGGCGGCATCGCCCCCCTCCGGATAGATGCCCGCCCTGGCCGGATCGATCAGGCTGCGCCGTTCCGCCGCGAAACGCTTGGAGAGCAGGCCCTCGACCGGCGTCTGGGCGAAGCGGGGATCGGCCGCGTAGCGATAGACGTCCGCCTTGGCGACCTTGATTGCCTCGATCAGCAGATGAGTGAGTTGCGGCCCCTCGGCGGGCAGGGCGGCCAGGTCGAAACCCTCCACCAGATTGAGCTGCTCGCACAGTTCCAGCCCGGTGCGGGAGGTCAGCGGACTGCTATAGACGTCCAGCCCGCGATAATGGGTGCTGACCGGATCGCTCCAGCGCGGCTGATAGGCCTTGAGATCGTCGAGTCGCAGCCAGCCGCCGGTTTCGGTCGAAAAGCGCGCAAATTCCTGCGCGATGGGGCCTGAGTAGAAATAGTCATAGGCGGCTTGCAGGGCACGATCCCGGTCCGCGCCGCCCTTCAGCGCCTTCGTCTCGGCATCGGCCAGCGCTTGCAGCGTGCGGGCGAGATTGGGATTGCGGAAGATCGAGCGGGCCGCAGGCGGCTGTCCATCCGGCAGGAACAGGGCGGCGCTGGTCGGATAGAGGCTCAGCGTCTTTTGCGCACGGCCGATGAACAGGGCGATGGACGGGTCGAGCGGGTGGCCGTCGCGGGCATAGCCGATCGCCGGCTCCAGCAATGTGGCGAGCGGCAACCTGCCGAATCGCCGGGCAAGCGCGATCCAGCCGCCAAAGGCTCCGGGCACCGTCAACGCCTTCGGGCCATGGTCCAGCGCCTTGGGATCGACCTGCGGGTCGAGCAGGCGCGGCGCGCCGCCGGTGAAGGCGAGCGAGTGGACCTTGCCCGCCTTGCGGTCGAGGCAGGTGGCGAAGCCGTTGCCGCCCGCGCTCGATGCCCAGGGTTCGACGACATTCATCACCGCCATGGCGGCCACCACCGCGTCGGCCGCGCTGCCGCCCTGCATCAGCATGCGGGTTCCAGCCATGGCGGCCAGCGGATGACCGGCGGTGACGCCGCCATGCGGCATCGGCACTTCGACACGGTGCGCTGCGACGCTCGTTCCGCCGGAGCGGGGCGCATCGGGGGCACGGGCGCCCGATTGCGCGCGGGCGGCGGATGGAAGGCCCGCGAGCGCCAGTCCCGCAAGCCCGGCGGCCAGCAATTCTCGACGGTCGAGCGCTTCCGGGCGCCGGGGCTTATCGGGAGCGGACATGGGTCAACCTTCGATCCTGGGGGCAAGGGAAAAGGGGATGCGGCGCCGGGAGCATGGCGCCGCATCCCGCCGCATCAGAAGGATTTCTTGATGCTGGTGTACCAGTAGCGCGCCTGCGGCTGGTAGAGGTTCGACAGATAGCCGCCCGACGCCAATGGCGGGTCCTTGTCGAAGATGTTGCGCGCGCCGATCTGGATGCTCGTGTCGTTGAGCGGCCCGCCATTTTTGAACGTATATTGGGCATAGAGATTGACGGTCGTCTGTCCCTTCACGATCCAGGGATTGGTCGAGCCATCGCGTACCGCATTCTCATATACGCTGTCGATGAACTGCGTGTATGCGCCGATCTTGACCGGCCCCAGCGTCCAGTCGAGCGTCGCCGCGATCCGCCAACGCGGCTGGCCGTCGCGGCCCACCACGTCGCCCCCGCCCTGGATCGGCACGCCCGCATTGACCAGACCCGCGGAGCGCCCGTCGATCACCGCCGTCACCCCTGCCGGAGCATCGACATAATAGCTGATCAGGCGCGATGCGTTGACGTTGAGGGAGAAGGTGCCGATCGATGCGGTCGGCAGCAGATAGTCGAGGTTGAAGTCGATGCCCTGCACCGTCACCGGCAGCAGGTTCTCGAAATTGGCGACCACATAGAGAAGCTCGCCCACCGGGGCGAGCCCGGTGCCCGCCACCAGCGCCACGTCGTCTGCGGTCGGATCGCGGCGCACGACATTGGGATTGCTGCTGCCCTGCACGCGCCGCAGATAATCGAGGTTGAGGCCGTTCTGATAGTCGAGCAGGCCGACCACATTCTTCTGCTTGATGCGCCAGCGGTCGACGGTGAACGTCACCTTGCCCCAGCCGTCGCCCAGCGGCGGGGAAATGACCGCGCCAAAGCTCCAGCTTTCCGATTCCTCCGGCTTCAGATTGGGATTGCCGCCGCTGCGCCGCAGGACGGAGATGCTGCGGTTGCACTGGGAGAAGTTGGCAATCCGCCCGGCGCGCAGGTCCGCTTCGCAGAGCACATAGTCGATGCCGGTGTTCACGCGGTCCAGCGTGGAGGTATTGATCACCTCAAGGTTCGGGGCGCGGAAGCCCTGCGACCAGGAACCGCGCAACCGCATGCCCTGAAGCAGTTCCCAGCTTCCCGCGATCTTCGGCTTCGCGACCGATCCGACGTCGCTATAGTCTTCATAACGTCCGGCGATCTGGAAATCGAGGCTGCGGAAGAAGGGAACCTCCATTTCCGGACTGAAGATCGGGATGGCGAGTTCCGCATAGGCGGACTTCACATTGCGCTTGCCGCGCACGTCGGGGCTGGGACTGGCCCCGCCCAGGTCGGAACCGTAGAAGATGCCGGTGACGGCATCGGTATAGGTGGTGTCGACCCCGCGAATGCCGCCCTGATAGGGGGAACGATTGTCATGGTAGGTTTCGCGGCGATATTCGACGCCTGCCGCGATGCCGATGCTGTTGTCCGCCCACAGGCCCAGCAGATGGGCGTTGGAGATCTTGAAGTCCCACAGGGCCAGCGACGTGCGTGTCTTGCGCGTCGCCTTGATGCGGAAGCTGTCGATGGTCGCGTCGCTGTTGGGCGTGCAGTCGCCGATGGACGGCGCGTCGACGCAACCGCCGTTGAAGGGGTTGTAGGCGTCGGGCGTCGTGCGGTTGATCGCGGCCTGCAGCAAAGTGTTGGAGAAGTTCTCCTGCGTATCCGCGGCGGTGGCCCATGTATAGAGGCCGGCCGTATCCCAGTCCCAATTGCCGATATTGCCCTTCAGGCCACCCAGGAAGCGATATTGATAATTGGTCACCTCCACGCTGCGCGACCCGACGTCGACATAGCTGAGGGACGTGATCTGGACGGGCAGGCCCGTCGCGGGAACGACGGCGGTGCTGAGCCCGGGCAGGCGGTTGGGGGAACCGATGGGCCCAAGCGGATTCCAATAGGCGTTGGCGGCGACGGTGATCGGGATGTTCGCCAGCGAACCCGGCGCACCGATGATCGCTTCCGTCTTGCCGCGATAGAAGCCCGCTTCGCCATAGAGGGTCAGGTTGTCGGTCAGGTCGAAATGCCCGTTGGCGAACAGGTTGATGCGCTTGACCGAAGGCTGGGTGGTGAGGTCGTCGAACGTCGCGGGCGAATTGAAGCGCAGGTTGGAATCGACGTTCGCCATTTCCGTCGCGCCGTTGCCGTCATCATAGCATGTGCCGGTGGTGCCCGATGGGATGCGGCATCCGCTGTTGGTGCTCGGTTGGATGTGGAACTGGCTGGAACTGTTGGTGAAGGCGACGCCGTTGCTGGTGATCGTCCGGTTGAGGAAGGTGCCGTTGGCGGCGGGGCTGAGCGCGCGGAACGTGCCCCAGGGCGTGCTGGTGCTGGTGCCGTTGAACGCGGAGACGCCGGCGAAGCTGGTGCCCGCGACATAGCCGCGCCGGTCGACATTGGCGGTATAGTCCTGATCGCTGAGATAAAGCTTCGACTTCTGCGCATAGCCGGCGAACAGGGTGATGTTGCCGCGTCCTTCGCTGAAATCCTTGCCGATCAGGCCGTTGACGGTGAACTCGCGAAGATTGGTACCTTCGGCTCCGCCATATTGCGCGTCGAACTTGGCGCCGTTGAAATCGGAATTGAGGACATTGTTGACGACGCCGGCAACAGCATCCGAACCGTAGAGAGCCGCCGCGCCGTCGCGCAGCACTTCGACGCGCGCTATGTTGCCGACGGGAATGGTGTTGGCGTTATAGCCGAAAGTCGGGACGCCGGAATCGATGACGCCGGTGATGGCCTGTGACGTGGGGTGCAGCACGGTGCGGCGGCCGTTGATCAGCAGCAGCGTGTTGCCCTGGCCCAGGCCGCGCAACGATACGGTGGAAACGTCGCCGCGCGCCGCGTTCGCATTGCCGCCGCCCAGCACCTGTTCGTTGAAGGTCACGCCGCCCAATTGCGGGATGGACCGGAAAAGATCGGCGCCGGACACTGCGGCCACCGCTTCGATCTGCTGTTCGCCCACCACGCTGACGGGCAGCGCGCCGGTCGTGTTCGCGCCCCTGATCTGGGTGCCGATGACGACGATCTCGGCGTCTGCTCCGCTGTCCTGCGGAGCGGTGTCGGCTGCTGTCTGCGCGTGAAGCGCCCCTGCCGTCAATGCCCAAAGGCTGGCTCCCGCCAGCGTCGAAATGCTGTTCCTACTCACCCTCATCTTGCTGTTCCCCTGTGATGAAGCCCGTCCGCCGATCCCTTCGGCGGACGGGCTTTGCGCGGTTCAGCTATCGGGCAGGTGCGCGCCGATGAATCCCGTGCACGACAGGCGGTTGTTCTTATATATTGGGAATTGGCCCAGACTGTGCATTCGCGGATCCCCCGATAGCTGGAGTTCCGGCATCATCCCCTGTGGACCATGTTGTTTCCGGCCCCACGCCGGCAGCATGCATTGACGGACGAAACGCCCACTATCGCATCCGTTCGGGAGAGTAGAACTGATCAGAACATGATTTCCGCCATGGCCGGATGAATATTTTTAAAATTCCATGAAATTTCCTGAAGCATAGTGGAAAGCGGGATCATTCTCGTTACAGGGAAAGGACCGGCAAGGCAGATGCCTGCTTTCCCTCGGGTAGCGCTGACTATGCCGATTACAGGGGATCTTCGTTCATGACCGATACTGCAGGGCAGGGTTTGAGCCGTCGCGACTTCGCGGCATTGGCTGTGGGGGGCGTCGCCCTGGCCCAGACGGGAGCCTCCGCGCAGGACGCGGCGCCCGCCGCCAGGGCGCCGCTGGAGCCGACCCGGCTAGTGAGCGCCGGCGAAACGCTGCGGCCGGAGATCGTCGGCAATTTCGGCATCGTCGCCGCCGGGCGTCATTATGCGGTGGCGGCGGGGACGCGCATGCTGATGGCGGGCGGCAATGCGACGGACGCGGGCGTCGCGGCGGTGTTCGCGGCCGCCGTGACGGAGATTTCGCATTTCGGCTTCGGCGGCGAAGCACCGACCATCATCTACGACGCGAAGGCAAAGAAGGTCTCGCTGGTGAACGGGCAGGGCGTCGCGCCCATGCTCGCCACGCCGGACAAATTCGCCAGGGCGGGCGTCATTCCCGGCAACGGTCCCAATGGCGGCACCGTCCCCGCCATGGTCGACGCCATGGCCCTGGCCTTGCAGCTAAACGGCACGATGACGCTCGATCAGGTGCTGCAACCCGCCATCGAACTGGCCGACGGTTTCGTCATGTATAACTTCCTGGCCGAAGTCTTCGCCAGCCAGAAGAAGGCGACGTCCAAGTGGAAGGATGCCTATGACACCTATTATCCGGGTGGGGCATTGCCGAAAGTGGGCGAAATCTTCCGCCAGCCCAATCTGGCGAAAACCATTCGCATCATCGCGGAAGCGGACCGGGCAGCCTATAAGAAGACGAAGGACCGCAAGGCCGCGATCCAGGCCGGGCGCGACGCCTTCTACAAGGGGGACGTCGCCCGGCGGATCGGCGCGGCGATGGAGCGCGACGGCGGACTGATGCGCTATGAAGACCTCGCCGCCTATAAGGGCAAGGTCGAAACCCCGACGATGACCAGCGTCTTCGGCTATGAAGTCTATAAGGGCGGTTTCTGGAGCCAGGGCCCGGCCATGCTGATGGCGCTCAACATTGCGGAGGCGGCGGGCATCGCGTCGATGGAGCCGGGGTCCGCGCCCTATCTCCACATCGTCGCGGAATCGATCAAGCTCGCCTTCGACGACCGCAACGCCTATTTCGGGGACCCGGATTTCGCGACCGTGCCGATGAAGGGCCTCTTGTCCAAGGCCTATGCCGCAGAGCGCGCGAAGCAGATCGGGCAGAAAGCGTCGATGGAACATCGCTATGGCGATCCCTGGGCGTTCGAAGGCAAGGCTCGCACCACGCCCGCCTTCACGCCGCATATGCTGAAGGCCCCGCCGCGCCCGACCGCCGACACCACCGCCATCGAAGTGGTCGACAAGGACGGCAATCTGTTCAGCGCCACGCCCAGTTCGGGCTGGTTGCTGGGCGGGGCCTATATCGCGGGCGACACTGGCGTGCCGATGAGCAACCGCTTGACCGTCTTCGACCTCGACCCCGAAAGCCCCAATGTGCTCGTCCCCGGCAAGCGTCCGCGCACGACACTCTCCCCCTCCATGGTGCTGAAGGACGGCGCGCCCTATCTGGCCATCGGCACGCCCGGCGGCGACAATCAGGATCAGCAGATCATGAATGTGCTGTTGCGGGTACTGGCCTTCGACCAGCCGCTCCAGGCCGCGATCGAGGCGCCGCGCATCAACAGCAACCATTTCCACGCCTCCTTCGCGATCAAGAAGGATGAGCCAGGCGTGCTGGAGATCGAGAATCGCGTGCCGCAGGCGGTGCGCGACGATCTGGCCGCCCGCGGGCACAAGCTCGACGTGCTGGGGCCCTTCGCCGTCTCCACCGGCATCGTCGCCGCTGGCGTCGTGCCCGGCAGCGGCACCCTGCGCGGCGGGGCGGACGTGCGCCGCGAACGCTATGTCTTCGGCTGGTAAGAGGACCGATCGATGAAGTCTCCCCTGAAATATCTGTCCATTACCCTGCTGTCGGCCTGCGCCGTGCCGGCCTATGCCCAGCCCGCCAACCTGCCCCCGCCGGGTGGGGAAAAGCCCATCGCCTTCGACGTGCATGAGGGCACCTCCATGGCCGTCTCCGTCTCGCCGGACGGCAAATGGCTGGCGGTCGATCTTCAGGGCAGCCTCTGGATCATCCCCGCCAAGGGCGGCAAGGCGAAGCGCATCACCGACTATTTCAACGATGCGCGCCAGCCGGTCTGGTCGCCCGACGGATCGCGCCTCGCCTATTTCGCCTATCGCGACGGCGGCTACGATCTCTGGACGATCAAGCCCGACGGCAGCGACATGCGCAAGCTGACGCTGGGCGCGTGGGATGATCGCGAACCGGCCTGGTCGCCCGATGGGAAGACCATCGCCTTCTCCTCCGACCGCAGCGGCAATTACGACATCTGGACGCTGGACGTCGCCAGCGGGGCGGTGAAGCAGATCAGCAGCAGTCCGCGCGAGGACCGGATGCCGAGCTGGTCGCCCGACGGCGCGAGGATCGCCTATGCCGGGATCGACGGCGGCAAGACGGCGCTCTACGCAACGACGCTGGCGGACGGCAGGGAAAGCCTGCTCAAGCAGGTCGAGGGCAGGGTGGATGCGCCCTCCTTCGGCCCCGGCCGCGAACTCGCCTATGTGGTGCAGGACGCGAAGGGTAGCCATCTGGAGGTCGATGGCAAGGCCGTCAGCGGGACCGAGAATGTCTTTCCCTTCCGCATAAGCTGGGGGAAGGGCGGCTATTATTACGTCTCGGACGGCAAGATCAGGCACCGGAGCGGCGGGCGCCTCTCCACCGTCGATTTCGCCGCCACGCTGGAGGTGGTGAAGCCCAGCTATGCGCGGGCGAAGCGCGACTGGGATTCCACCGCGCCGCGCAAGGCGCTGGGCATCGTCCATCCCACCATCTCGCCCGACGGCAGCCGCATCGCCTTCGTGGCGCTCGGCGATCTCTACCTCCTGTCCTCCAAGGGCGGCGTGCCGGAGAACCTCACCAGGGACGCCGCGCTGGACGCCGATCCCGCATGGTCGCCTGACGGGCAAAGCATCGTCTATACCTCCGACAAGGGCGGCGGCCTGCCGCAACTGTGGATACGCGATCTCAGGACGGGCAAGGACCGCAAGCTCACCGACATGGATACCCAGCCTTTGGGTGCCGCCTGGTCCCATGACGGCGGGCGCATCGCCTTCCTCGATGTCGACGGGCGCTGGGGCGTCGCGGGCGTCTGCGTCGTCGACGTGGCGAGCGGGAAGGTGACGCGGCTTCAGGCCTCGCTCGGCCAGCCGGGCAGCCCCACCTGGTCGGCGGACGGCAAATATGTCGCCATCGCGCTCTCCTATAAATATTCCAACAGCTTCCGTGAGGGCACCAACCAGATCTACGTCATCCCCGCCGATGGCAAGGGCGAGCCCTTCTGGCAGGTGCCGCAGGACAATGCCGGAACCGACACGCGGGGCGGCGGCGGTCCCGCCTGGTCGCCGGACGGCACGAAGATGGCGGCGATCTACGAAGGGCTGCTCAAGATCTGGCCCGTCGCCGCCGACGGCAAGCCGATGGGCCCGCCGCGCAGCTACACCTCCGAAATCTCCTATTTCCCGACCTGGACTGCCGACAGCCGCACCATCCTCTACCAGTCGTCGGACAAGCTGAAGGCGATCGATACCGAAACCGGCGTGATCCGGGAGATTCCGGTCGACCTCAGCTACCGCCTCGCCAATCCGACCGGGCGGATGGTGATCCACGTCAGCAATCTGGTCGACTCCATCCGCGACGAGACCCAGCATGACAAGGACATCGTGATCGAGGGCAACCGCATCGCCGCGATCCGCGATCATGATCCGGCGCTGCATCAGGCGGACCGCTTCGTCGACGGCACCGGCCTCACCGCTATTCCCGGCCTGATCGAGCATCACGCCCATCTGCAAAAGGATTTCGGCTCCAATCTGGAACGCGCATGGCTCGCCTATGGCATCACCACCGTGCGCGATCCCGGCAATCAGGTCTATGACGCGATAGAGGACCGGGAGGCAGCCGAAGCGGGCGTGCGCATCAGCCCGCGCCTCTATGTCAACGGGCCGCTGTTCGAATGGCAGCGCGTCTATTACAAGATGGGCGTCGCCGTTTCCGGCCCGGCTCATCTGGAGCGGGAGCTGGAGCGCGCCCGCATCCTGAAATATGACATATTGAAAAGCTATGTCCGCATGCCCGACATCTACCAGCGGCGCATCGTGGAGGCGGCGCACCAGATGGGCGTGCCGGTCACCGGCCATGAAATCTTCCCCGCCGCCTATACAGGCGTCGACGCGACCGAGCATCTGGGTGCCACCAGCCGCCGCGGCTATTCGCCCAAGCAGGGGCCGATGGGCATGGCCTATGAAGATGTGATCCAGCTTTTCGGCAGGAGCGGCCGGACGCTGACACCCACCAATTTCGGCGCCCTGACCAATTATCTGGAGAAGAACCCGTCCTATCGCGACGATCCGCGCATCAACCTCTATCCGGTCTGGGCGCGCAAGACGGTGACGGAAAGCGATCCGATGGCGGCGCTGTTGCGGCCGATGATGGCGGGCAGCCTGACAAGCCTGAAGAAGATGTTCGATGCCGGCACGCTGGTCGCGGCGGGCACCGACACGATGATCGCGACCAACCTGCATGCGGAGCTTTCCTCCTATGTGGATGCGGGGCTGACGCCCTTTCAGGCCTTGCAGACGGCGACGGTCAATTCGGCCAAGTCGCTCAACCTGGACGCAGGGACGCTGGAGGCTGGCAAGCTGGCGGACATTACCCTCCTCGCGGGCGATCCGCGGGAGAATATCGCGAACACCTTCAATGTGAGGAAGGTGATCGCCAACGGAAAATATTATGACGTCGCAGAACTTGTTTCCGGCGGGCAATGATACCGCAACATAGGCATGGCGGATTTTCCTTCCCGCTTCGTTCATCGGGATACAGGCATCAGCAATATGGGAATGGGGGCGTTCATGGCAAATCCGTCGGCGTTCAGGCTTTCTCTTGTCGGCATCGTGGCCGCCGCTTCCTTGTCATCGACGGCCCATGCCGCGCCGGTGGAGCATAAACAGGCCCCCGGCGCGATGATCGCCAGCGCCGCCGTGGTCCCGCCCGGCAGCACGCTCTATTTCCTCTCCGGCGCGACCGGCGCGCCCATCGACCCCAAGGATACGGAAAGCCCCGGCGCCTTTGGCGATACCGAGGCGCAGGCAATGTCGATCTTCACCAGGATGAAGGCGCAGCTTGCGGAAATGGGCCTTACCATGGGCGATGTGGTCAAGCTGACCGTCTTCCTGGTGGGAGACCCCAAGCTGGGCGGTAAGATGGACCGCGACGGCATGACGCGGGCCTACAGGAAATTCTTCGGCACGGCGGAGCAGCCCAACCTGCCGACGCGCTCGGCCTTCCAGATCGCGGGTCTCGCCCGGCCGCAGCAATTGATCGAGATCGAGGCGATCGCTGCCAGGGGCAACTGAACTTCCGCCGCCGCGCACAGGGGGTATTATGGAGAATAGCATGCAGCCGAGCCGCCGCCAGCTTCTGGGCCTGATCGGCAAGGCGGGTGGCGCGGCGGCCATGTACCAGGCGATGACCGCGCTGGGCCATGCCGCCGAAACCCAGTTCGACGGTCCCCCCGTTCTCTCCGGCGCGAAGCCGGGCGCGTCGGTCGTCGTGCTGGGCGCGGGCCTGGCCGGCATGGTCGCCGCCTATGAACTGGAAAAGGCGGGCTATCAGGTCAAAGTCCTGGAGTTTCAGGATCGCCCGGGCGGCCGCAACTATACGCTGCGCGGCGGCGACACCTTCACCGAAAGCGACGGCACCGTGCAGAAGGTGCAGTTCGCGCAGGGCAACTACATCAATCCCGGCCCCTGGCGCATCCCGCATCATCATAATTGCCTGCTGCATTATTGCCGGCAGTTCGGGGTGGCGCTGGAGCCGTTCATCCAGCTCAATCACAATGGCTTCATCCATTCCAGCGAAGCCTTTAACGGCAAGCCGCAGCGCTACAAGGCGGTGGCGACCGATTTCCGGGGCCACACATCGGAACTGCTGGCGAAGGCCGCGAACGCCAAGGCGCTGGACGGCAGCGTGAGCGCGGAGGACAAGGAGAAGTTGCTGGAGGCGCTCCGTCATTGGGGCGTGCTCGACGACAATATGGCCTATACCAGCAGCGTGGCCGTCTCCGCCCAGCGGGGCTATGACCGCCCGCCCGGCGGCGGTGTCGGCGGTGCTCCCACGCCCTCGCAGATCGCGAAGCTGGGCGACGTGCTCGACCCGCAGGTCTGGACGGCGATGAGCTTCTATTTCAACTATGTGATGCAGACGACGATGTTCCAGCCGGTGGGCGGCATGGACATGATCGGCAAGGCCTTCGCCGCCAGAGTCGGCAAGCTCATCACCTATAACGCAAAGGTTATGAAGGTCGCCCAGAACGGCAAGGGCGTGACCGTCAGCTACAGGGACGTGCCGAGTGGCAAGGTGAACAGCGTCAGCGCCGACTGGTGCGTGTGCACCATCCCGCTGTCGATCATCAGCCAGGTCGAGATGCAGGTGGGCCCGAAACTGGCGGCGGCGATGAAGGCGGTGCCCTATGCCGGCCAGCTCAAGATGGGTCTGGAATTCAAGCGCCGCTTCTGGGAAGAGGACGACAATATCTATGGCGGTCACAGCTTCACCGACCAGCCCATCGCCCAGCTATCCTATCCCAACGACCGCTTCTTCGCGCCGGGACCGGCGGTGCTGCTGGGCGCCTTCGCCCGCGATGCGGGTGCGTTCGAACTGACCGGCATGACCCCGCAGGATCGGATAGAGGCGGCGCTGGCGCAGGGCGAAATCTTCCATCCGCAATATCGCAAGGAATTCCTGAACGGCGTTTCCGTGCCCTGGAGCCGCGTGCCCTGGATATTGGGATGCACCTCGCGCTGGAGCGAGGAGAACCGGGAGGCGCATTACCAGAATCTGGTCGCCATTGACGGGCGCGTGGTGCTGGCGGGCGAACATGCCAGCTATTATGGTGGCTGGATGGAAGGATCGCTGCTCTCCGGCCTCGACGCGATCGCGCGCATCCACCAGCGGACGCAGGCGGCATGAGCCCGCGCCGCGCCCTGATCCTCGTCCCGCCGCTATTGGCCCTTCTCGCCGCGCCGGGCCATGCCGACACGCCCGGCGGCGTGCAGGCGAAGAACAAGGCGGTGGATGGGGAGAAGGTCTACAGGCAGATCTGCGCCGCCTGCCACATGCCCAATGCCATGGGCAGCGGCGGCGGCGCCATTCCGGCTCTGGCGAAGAACAGGAAGCTGGCCGATCCCGCCTATCCGGTCACCATCGTGACGAAGGGCAAGGGCGCCATGCCGCCGATGAGCGACATGCTCTCGCCAGCGCAGGTGGCGGCGGTCATCACCTATGTGCGGACCCATTTCGGCAACGCCTATCCCCAACCCGTCACGGAAGCGGACGTAAAACGCATCGCCAAACCCGGCCGAAGCGCGGAGTGACAGGAAAGGCTGTTCCTTCCCGCGCACCGCGAAAACCCTTAGCAATTTCCCCTTAATTGATTCCCTTCCTCGCCTCACATCTAATCGGTTTGGATGAAGTGAAGGGGAAGCCATGCAAGTCGCTGTCCAGTCGAAGCCGCAGGTGAATACCCAATGCCGTCCGCTTGTCGTCGATCTGGACGGCACGCTGATCAAGGGGGACTTGCTGGTCGAGTGCCTGATCTCGGCCTTCAACGACAGACCCCGCACCATCTTTTCGTCCTTTCTGCGCACGGGATGGAACAAGGCGGCGATCAAGGCGGAACTGGCGGACAGCCCCGATTTCGATCCCCATTATCTGCCCTATGACGATCAGGTGCTCTCCCTGATCCGCGCGGCGCGGGCGGAGGGACGGCCGACCTACCTCGCCTCGGCGGCCGACGCCCGGCTGGTGTCGCAGATCGCGGATCATCTCTGCCTGTTCGACGGCTGGTTCGCGTCCGACGGGACGACCAACCTGTCGGGCAGGGCCAAGCGGGACCGGCTGGTCGCGGAATTCGGGGAGGGCGGCTTCGACTATATCGGCAATGCCATGGTCGACGTGCCGGTCTGGGAGCATGCCGCGCAAGGCTATGCCGTGCGCGCGCCCACTGCCGCCTTCCGCCATATGCAGCGCAGGGGCCGCCCGCTCAAGGCCCTGGCGGAGGAAGGGGCCAGCCCCGGGCTCTGGCTGCGTCAGTTGCGCGTCCACCAATATGTGAAGAATGCGCTGGTCTTCGTGCCGCCGCTGATCGGCAATGAGATCACCCGGCTGGCCCTGCTGCAAAGCCTCTGCGCCTTCGTCGCCTTCTCCCTGATCGCGTCGTCCATCTATATCGTCAACGACATCGTCGACCTGCATGCCGACCGGCGGCACCCCAGCAAGCGCGGCCGTCCGCTCGCCAGTGGGCAATTGCCGATCGGGGCGTCGCTGATCGTGTCGGGCCTGCTGCTGACTCTCGGCCTGCTGACGGGGGCGATGGTGTCGCTGCCGCTGCTGGGCGTGCTGTTCGGCTATTTCGCGCTTACCAGCGCCTACAGCTTCGTGCTCAAGCGGAAATTCCTGATCGATGTCCTGGCGCTATCCCTGCTCTACGCCGTGCGGGTGATCGGCGGCAGCGCGGCGACGGGGATCGTCATGTCCGACTGGCTGCTCGCCTTCGCCGTCATGTTCTTCACCAGCCTGGCGCTGATCAAGCGCTACACCGAACTCGCCAAGCGCAAGGACGCCGATCTGGGCGACGCCAGCAACCGCAATTACAAGGTCAGCGACATGACCATGGTGATGTCGATGGCGGTGGCTTCCGCTTATGTCTCCATCACCGTGCTGGCGCTTTATTTCACCTCGCCGGCCGTCAACGGCTCCTATCGCCATCCCGACCTGTTGTGGATCATCTGCCCGATCATGCTCTATTGGGTGGGGCGGATGCTGATGCTGGCGCATCGCCGCCTGATCCACGACGATCCGGTCGTCTTCGCCCTGCGCGACCGCATGAGTTCGGGCATGGTCTGCCTGGTCCTGCTCATCATGTTCGCGGCGCACTGATCCCATCCCCGGAGGAAAACCTTGCCTGCCCAAGCCCTGGCTGAACATCGCGCGGCCGCCGGCCTGCTGTGGCCGCTTCTGGTCCTGACCTGCGTGCTGCTGTCCTCCGGATCGCAGGTGCTGATGAAGATCGGCATGAACGGCGTCCCGGTGCAGAACGCGCTGGCGCGCGGATCGGCGATCGAGATCGCGACCACCATCGCGACCACCCCCCTGGTGATCGTCGGTATGGCGATGTTCGGCCTCAGCGCCGGGGCGTGGCTGATGGTCCTGTCCCGCATGAACCTGTCGCAGGCCTATCCCTGCGTCGCGCTCGGCATCGTGGTCACCGCCATTTGCGGCTTCTGGCTGTTGGGGGAGGCGATTTCGCCGGCGCGTCTCGGGGGCATCGGGCTGATCGTGGCGGGCGTGCTCGTGACGGGGCTGAGCTGAGATGGCCGCGACCGCGCTTGGCGCGCCCGCCCGCCGCATCTGGCCGATCGGCGTCGGCCGCGTCGACCTGATGCTGGTCATCCTGCTCAGCATGACGGCCATGGCGATCTGCCTGTTCAACGGCAAGGCGCTGTCGCCGCAGGTCTATGACACGTTCAACATCTATTTCCAGGCCGATCCGCCCCGCGTCATCTCCAACATGACGGAGCGCTGGAGCCCGTACCAGAACCGCACTGTCGCCCATCCGCTCTTTTCCATAACCGCATTGTCATCGGTTAAGGCGCTGGCCTTGCTGGGCCTGCCGCCGATGCAGGCGATCGGCCTGCTGCTGATGCTCGCCGCCGCGGTCAGCGCGGGGGGCTTCCATGTGGCGATGCGGCTGATGGGCCTTGCCCCCGCGGCGGCCGCCGGCTTCACCCTCGCATTGCTCGCCAGCGCCGGTTTCCTCCACTGGTATGCCTTTATCGAAACCTATGCATTCAGCGCGACCGGCATCGTGCTGATGCTGATCTTCACCTGTTCGATGCGGAGCCTGCCCCGCGCCGGCTGGATCGTCGCTTCGGCGGCAAGCGTTGCGATGCTGATCACCAATTGGGGCCTGGGGCTGGCGGCCGCCTTCTTCCGCCTGCCGTTCCGCCAGTTCCTGCTGGTCAGCGGGGGCGCCTTCCTGCTGGTGTCGGCGGTATCGGCGGTCCAGATGAAGCTGTTGCACCGCGCCGCCTTCTGGCTCGACCCGCGCATCATCGTCAAGGAAAAGACCTATGCCGGACCGAAGATGCACGCCGCCGGCATGGCATGGCACCCGTCCATCAGCGCGCGCAACGCCCTGCTGATGCCGGGCGTCGTGCCATCGCCGCAGCGGGCCGACATGCAGACGGAGATCGGCTCCTCGACGGTCGTGACCAACCAGTTCGCGCCGCTCGGCCAGTGGGGCGTCGCGGGCGGCATCGCCGCCGCCGCCTGGCTGGTCCTGCTGGCCGGAGGCGTCGCGGGAACGCTGGCCGACCGGCAGAGGCGGCCCATCGGCCTGGCGCTGGGTCTGTTCCTGGCTTCGAAGATCCTCTTCCACAGCGTCTATGGGGAAATCACCTTCCTCTACGCGGCGGACATCGCGGTGGCCGCGCTGGCTTTCGCGGCGCTGGGATGGTTCTCCCCCTATCGCAAGGCAGTCGTCGGCGCGCTGATCCTCTTCATCGCCGTCGGTTCTATCCATAATGAGCGGCAGTTTCTGACCGCGGCGAAGCTTTCCAACCAGATTGCCCTGGACAAGCAGCATGGCCGCGCATCCGGCATCTGAGTCAGATGCTGAACCGCTTCGGCAAGGACTGCCGCATGCCCTCGTCGCTATAGAGCCACATCCGCCCCAGACTTCCCGCCCGGTCGTGAAGGACCAGCGATCCGAACAGGGAGAACAGCATCAGGAAGGGCGTGACCCATAGAAAGGCATGATCCCCCAGCGGCAGGACGGACAGCGGCATGGACAGCGCGGCGATGACCAGCCCATGGCCGAGATAGATGCTGAGCGTTCGCCGCCCGAAGAAGATCAGCGGCACCTTCAGCCACGAAATCCGGCTGAGCAACAGGGCGACGCCGACTGCCGCCATCAGGCCCGCCATGGACAGGCCGATCTGCGCGCCGGGATGGCGCGTCAGCACCAAAAGGGCCGCAAAGCCTGCCGTTCCGCCCACGATCAGCGTCGCGGCATGGCGCGGCGCCCGCTCCGCCAGCGCCCGGCCATACCATGCCCCGCCGATGAAGAAGGGCGCATAGAGCAGGCCGTTGCGCCACGGATAATGGGGCAGTTCCGCCACCGGCCCGGCCGACAGGACGCAAAGCAGGAAGATCGCCGACAGATGGACGGGACTTCGGAAGCGGGCAATCGCCTTGGCAAGGACCAGATAGATCGCCATCAGCCACAGGAACCATTGTCCGCTGGGCGGGATGATCCACATATAGATGAGCTGCCATTTGGAAAGGCCCAGCGGCTTCAGCCCGTCGGTCGGGTCGAAATAGCGGAAGAACAGCCAGTAGATCACGGTCCACAGGCTGTAGAGCCAGACGAGATTGGCCACCCGGCCGGTCAGCAGCCGGCCCCAGGACCGGCTGAGCGCCCCGGCGGCGAACAGCCCCGCTATGGCGAAGAACAGCGGCATGCGGACCGGCTTCGCCAGCGCATCGAGCGTGGAAAAGACCGCCCAGCCATGGCCGATGGAAGCACCCGTCAGCGCGGCATGATGGAAGACGACCAGCAGGATCGACAGGCCCTTGGCCACGTCCAGCCAGTCTATGCGTCCCTCATCCTCCTTCACCGACCCGTGCGCGACCCTGTTTTCCTTGCGCATCTGGCTTTATCCTTATCGTCTCACCTTCGAACCTCCGCCCGGCTGAGATCGGGCAATAGGATGACCTTGGGCTGCCGGTCGAACAGCCTTGCAAGCAGGCGGCGCAAACAATGGTTGGCCGGCCCTTCGACGAAGCGATGGGACAGCGCCGCGATGCCGACCGCCAGCAGCAGCGATGCCACGGCGCGCGGCGCCGGCGGCATCGGCAGATATCCCGCCAGATAGAAAGCGGGCATGTGCAGCAGATAGAGCGAGAAGCTCCACGCCCCCAGCCGCCGCATCGCGCCGTTGCCCCACAGCCAGTCGTTCAGCCGATGGTCGATGGTCGCGCTGTGGATGACGCAGGCGCAGAGCAGGACCTTCGCCAGATCGCCATAATAGCCGATATGCTTGGGGTCGCCGCGCGTCGACGGGAAGAGGAAGGGTTCGGCCCACGCCGGCGACAGCAGGATGGCGGCCAGGAAGGCCAGGGCGCTTCCCAGCACGAGCATGGCGAGGGGCGGGCGCGGCGGCGCCGCCTTCATCAGCAACGCCGTGCCGATCCCGGCGATGAAGATGTGCAGCTTTGCGAAGACGGAGAAGCCGGGCGTCCAACTGCTGATCGCATAGCTCAGGCAGATCGCGGTCGTCAGCGCCAGGAAGGCGACCGGCCTGTTCGGGCGGCTGCTGTGGAACGCCATCCAGACCAGCGGAAAGAGGAAATAGAACTGGAATTCCGGGCCGATGGACCAGAAGATCGGCTGCGCGCTGGTGAAGCTGAGCAACCGCAGGAGCTGCTGGCCGTCTATGCGATAGATGAAGGCCGGATCGGCATAGCTGAAGAGGAAGAAGGACAGCAGCGATACCGCCAGATAAAGCGGCAGGATTCGCCCCGCCCGCGCCGCGCCATAGCGCAGCAGCGCCGCGACGTCGGGCTTCTGCCCCAGATAGAGATGGCCCATCAGGAAACCGCTCAGCACGAAGAACAGCATCACGCCATAATCGCCCAGGCGGTGATTGACCCAGGGCGGCAGCCCGACATCGGGAAAATGCGACAGCATCACGATCAGCGCGGCAAAGCCGCGCAACCCGTCCAGCGCTGGAATATGCCGCCCGCTCATGCCGGGGGCGTGCTGTCCGCTGCCCTCCGCCCGCGTGCGAAGCAGAAGCCGTAGAGCGCCCACATCAACGCCGCCGTCTTGATCGAAAGCAGCGAATTGCTGATCGGCAGGCACAGGATGAGGAACAGCATGGTGCCATGTTTCGCCATGCGGTCGCCCGGCGCCCTTCCGAACCCGGTGAGCGACAGCGCCAGCCAGAGGCCGAGCGCGATGAGCACGGATTGGGACTGGATGAAATCGGCCCATCCCGCATCGTCCAGCCGCGCGAATTCGGGGCTGACCCCCAGCAATGCGGCGGCATCCATCGTCCCCAGCGCATGCAGGCCGATGCCCAGCCGCCCGGCGAAATTGTCGCCATTGGGCATCAGCAGGCCGAACGCGTCCCCCAGCCAAAGCAGGCCCAGCATGACAGGCAGGTAGATCGCGCTCCAGCGGTCGGGCAGATAGCGGCAGAGCGGCAGATAGAGGCAGAAGAGCAGGATGACCGTCATTGCGAGCCGCCCGTCGCAGATCACCAGCAGCGCGAAGGTGGACGCCACCATGAAGGCCCGGCCCCAGCGCGACAGTTCGCGCCAGCAGGCCGCCGTGAAGATGGTGACGACGACCGCCCAGTTGCCGAGCGACACCGGCTCCAGGAACAGCGACGACCCGCGATGGAAACCGAAGCCGTTGAGCAACAGCCGCCCGCCCGGCCGTTCCGAACTCAGGAACAGCGATCCGCCCGCCCAGAAGGCGTCGGCGTCATATCCGCGCGTGTTCACATAATAATCGACCACGTTGAAGAAGGCGCCATATTGGTCCGGCCGCGCCAGTTCCCACACCCCCACCAGCAGGATGCACGCCTGCATGACGAGGACCGACCGGCGGAACAGGTCGGCGCGCAACGCCGTGCCCAGCAGGATGAAGGCCGGGATCAGCAGCACGTCGCCCAATATCTTCGGATTGAACTGCGCCCGGATCGCGCTGGTCAGCAGCACGGCCATCACCAGCAGCGCGGCCAGCGTCCACCATCGCGCCGCCAGCGCGACCGGCTGGAACAGGCCCAGCAGCAATGCAGAGATGACGATGCCGCCCTGCATCACGGACACGATCGACCCGTTCATCGGCGCGACATGGCTGTTCACCCAGGCGAGGAACGGGTTGAACAGGACCGTCGCCGCCAGCAGCGCCATGGCCGCCACCGGCACGACCGCGCGCAGCATGTCCCCGGCGCCTTGCATCCGGACGTCTCTTTGCAGGACAAGCTCAGCCAAGGGCGACCTCCACCAGCCGGTCGGCCACATCGCCCCAATCCTGCGTCGGCGCTGGCCGCCGGCGCGTCTGGGCGGCCCTGGCGAAGGCCTGCACCATCCCATCGGCGTCGCCCGGCCGATAGCCGAAACGCAGCCCATGTTCGCCCACCGCGAAATCCGGGCAGACGGCAGGCAGGCCGATGGCGCCATATTGCATCAGCTTCAGGCTGGAATCCGCCAGATAGGCCGATGCTTCCGCCGGCAGATAGGCCGCGATCCCGACATCGGCATGCTGGATATAGGGCAGCGTCCGTTCGAAGGGCATCTCATCGTGCAGCACCACATTGGACGGGAAGGCGTGCCTGGGCGTTCCGATCATGTGGAAGGTGAAATGGGGAACCGCCTGCGCCAGCGTGCGGATCGCGCCCTCGTCGAACAGCATCGATCCGACCGCCACCGCATTATGCGGCCGGTCATAGGGGCTGACGGTCGGCCGGCGCAGGTTTCGCAGGTCGACGCCGTGGGGAATGAAGATGCGCGGACAGTTGAAGCTTTCGAAATGCGGCAGCATGCTGCGGGCGACGACCACGACCATGTCGATGTCGCGCGCCTGCCTTTGCAGCGTCGTTTCGATGCATGGCGGCACGCCGGCGGTCGCCAGCAGGTCGGTCGCGCGATAGACGATCCGCGCATGCGGGGCGATGGCCCGCACCCGCCGGATCAGCGCGGGGGCGATGCCGGATTCGATGAGGATGAGGTCCGCCGTCGCCGCCGCCTCGTCCAGGGCGGGGCAGGCCATGCCCGCCCAGCGGTGGAACAGCCAGCCGGTCAGCGCATCGGGCACCGGCATCTTGACCGGATGCCAGCGGGTCCGCCACAGATAGGCGCGCAGGCCGTCCACCGTTTCCCAGCGGTTGGCGCGCGGGTCCAGCCCCGCCCGGCTGTCGCCGCGCAGCCGCGACAGCCAGCTGTAGCCGATGGACAGGAAGGCGACGTCATGACCCCGTTCGGCCAGTTTCTGGGCGATGAAATGCACGCTGGCGCGGCGCGCCGTGCGATAATCGTGGCGCGACAGGATGAGGATGCGGGCGTTGGTGACGCCATGGGGTGCGAGGGCGGCCGAAATGGGGATGTTCAATGGCGTCTCTCCCTGCGGCCGATGATTTCGTCGTAATAATCTTCCAGTTCCGCCATGTTGGACCGGATGTGGAAACTGTTGTTGACCCATTCCCGTCCTGCCCGGCCGAAGCTTTCGCACAGGTCCGCCGACAGCAGCAGCCGTTCCAGATGCGCGGCATAGCTGCCGGTGTCGCGCCGCTCCGCCAGCAGGCCGCTCTGCCCCGGCCGGATGGCTTCGCGCATCGGCCCGTCGTCGAAGGCGACGACCGCCATGCCCAGGGCCTGCGCCTCCATCAGCACGATGGGCAGCCCTTCGCTGTCGCCATTCGCGGCGCGGATGCTGGGCATGGCGAAGATCCTGTGCCGGGCCATGGCGGCGAACACCGCCTCTCGCGGCTGCGGGCCGGCAAATACCGGCTGGATGCCCAGTTTTCGTGCCTGATCCATCAGCGCCGGCTTCATCGGGCCGTCCCCGATGATGGTCAGCGGCTCCTCGCGCAGGCGGGGCGGCAGCTTCGCCCAGGCGTCGAGCAGGAAGTTGACGCCCTTCTTCTCGACCAGCCTGCCCACGAACAGCGCGCCCCGGCGCAGCGAGGGGGAATCCACCTGCGGCAATGCGGCGGGGTCGATGCCCAGGCGGATGACCCGCAGCTTGCCTTCGGGATAGCCGGCCTCCAGCAGGCACTGCCTGATCCAGTTCGACACGCAGATGATGCCGTCGACATAGCGCATCAGGACGGGCTTCAGCATCAGGTACCAGAGCCCCTCTGTCCGCCGCGCATGTTCGCGGGCGGTGACGGTCGCGTCATAGCCATGGGCCGTCACCACCAGCGGCATGCGCCGCCGCAGGGCGAGCGGCAGGATGCCCGCGCCGTCCTGAAGGAAATGCGCGTGGATCAGGCCGGCGGAGCGTGAGGACAGTTGTCCGTCCAGATGGTCGTAATGTCCGGTCAGCCGACTGCTGATCCTTTTCCACTTTCCGGCGCCGGGTTCATGAAGCAGATGCAGTTGCTGTCCGTCCCGATAATGGCCGCCGACAATGTCGTCGGCCATGACGAAGGGGCGGTATCGGCGCAGCGATCGGATATGGTCCGCAATGAAGGTCTCCGACAAGGGAAGGAAACCGCGTCTGTAAATGGCGACCATCGGCATGTTGTCTGTCCGCACTGGGAAGATCGGGTTCGGACCCTTGGGACATATCCTAGGGGTATTCCCTCAATTCGCTGCTGCTTGTGCGGCTGTTATATCCAAAGCCCACCCCTGTTTCGAGTAAGGCATAACACCTATGCAGTGGAACCTAACCCCTTGTGTCTCGGTGATAATTGCCGCCTATAATGCGCAGGATACGCTGGTTCGCGCGGTCAATTCAGCGCTGGCGCAGCAGGTGCCGGTCGAAGTGCTGATCATCGACGATGCGTCGAGCGACGACACGCTGCGGGTGGCGCGGGGCCTGACGCGCGTACACGACAATGTCCGCCTGATCGTCAGCGCGGAAAATGGCGGACCTTCGGTCGCGCGCAACAGGGGGCTGGCCGCGGCGCAGGGCGAGTGGATCGCGATACTCGACGCCGACGATGCGTTCCTGCCGGGGCGGCTGCAACGCATGACCGGGGTGGCGAGGCGGCATGAGGCCGATCTGGTGGCCGACAATCTGCTGTGCTTCGACTGGCAGGCACAGGCCGTGGCGGGCCGGGCGCTCAGGCTGGCGGACGATCATGTGCAGCAGGTCGGCGCGGCGGATTTCGTCGGCCAGTGCATGACCGGCCGTTCCCCCTTCGATTATGGCCAGCTAAAGCCGATCTTCCGCCGCCGTTTCCTCCATGCGCGCGGACTGCACTATCCGCCTCACCTCCGCCACGGCGAGGATTTCGCCTTCGTTCTGGACTGGCTGCTGGCCGGCGCGCGCTTCATGCTGATGGGGGAGGGGCTTTACCTCTTCACCCAGCGCATCGGTTCGATCTCCTCGGACAGTTCGGGCCAGTCGCGCACCATCCTCAACCTCCAGGCCATGCGGGACCATACGCTGGGCCTGCTCGCCCGCCCGCGCATCCGGGCGGACAGGGCATTGGCGGGGCTGTTGTCGAAACGGGCGGACGCGATCCGCGACCAGGCGATCTGGAACCGCGCCTATCCGCACCTGCGCGCCCGCCGGCCGGGGGCGCTGCTGATGGAAATGCTGCGCGACCGGCGCAGTTGGCCGATGCTGGCCCGTCACCTGGTCCGGCGGCACAGGGCGCGGATGCTTGCGCGTTAAGGCGCCCCGCAGGCAATATTCAGCCTTCACGGCCCCCCGCAATGCCATCCAGCGCACGGCTCAACTGTTCGACCCTCTGCGTGAAAATCGCATCGCCGCTCAGGAAAGCGGGCGCGCCGACCAGCCGATGCAAAACCGTCGCCATGCGCTCCGTCCGCCGCCTGTCCCACCGCGCCATCGCGCCCCGTGCGGCACGCTGCGCCGGCAGGCGCCCCGGCAGCGCGCGCAGGTGATGCTTCACCTTGGGGCGCACCGATTGCCATAGCGCATTGCCCTCCCGCCGCATCATCCGCCGATAATGCGCCATGGCGCTATCCCTGTCCGGCCGCGGCAGGCGGAAATCCTGTCCGATGCAGCGCTGCACCTGCCCTTCATAATAGGCCCGCAGGCTGATCGAGGGCAGCGCCACCGGCTCATAGGGCAGGTCCAGCGACAGGGTCCAGTCCAGCCATTTGAAGCTGTTGATCCGCCGGGACGACGCAACGGGCACCCAGGGCACCCGCATCGTATCCGCGATGATCGCGGCATGCATGGAATCCGCGATCACCAGCCGCGCCGATCGGATGCGCTCTATCACCCGATGCGCGCATTGCCGGGGATCGACCAGTTCCACGCCCGCCAGCCCGCACGCCCTTTCCCAGGGGCCTTCGTCCATCGCCTCATAATGGGGAATGAAGATCGTCCCGCGCCGTTCTTCCTCGGCCAGTGGCTTCAGCCGCGGCAGGGTCGACAGCAGCAGCGCACCGTCCGCGACCGCCCGTTCCGGCCGCCCGACCACCTGCGCCGTCAGCGGCCCGCGCAGCGCCGTCACCTTCCACCGCCCGCTGTCGAAATCGGCGGGCACGGGACGATAGCCGATGCCGCTGGAAAACACCCTGATCCGTTTCGCCTGCGGCATGTCGTTGCCGATGATCGTGCCGATGCCGCAGAACAGCTCGCCATCATCCTCGTCCGACCAGCGGCCCGGCGCGAGTTCTTCCCAGAGCCAGCCGTTCAGGTCGTCGCCGAAATTCCCCTGCGGCGCCCGGTAATAATAAAGCTTCACGCAGGCATCTCCCGCAGGGCCGCCGGGCGCAGCTTGCGGCGCAGGATTTCCGTCCAACAGCCGGGCAGGTCACGCCAGAGGTGCCGGTAGGCCCTTGCGATCATCGCCCGCTGGAGCCGGTCCATCAAGCCCAGATAAAGCCGCGGATGCATCAGGATCGCCGCCAGTTCCATCTGGAAGCTGCGTCGCCGCTGCTGCGTCAGCATCAGGCTTTGCGCATCGATGCCGTCGATCGCCCCCATCAGCTCGTTCGCCCGGATCATGGAAAGGATGCGCCGCAGGTTGCGCCCGCCCAGCCGCTCATGCGCGTCGCGATACAGGTTGATGCCTTCGCCGCGCAGGCTGTTGGCGGAAAGCGAGAAGCAGATGCCCCGCGCCCGATGCGCGATCCGCGCCCACATCAGCCAGTCTTCCCCGGCATAGCGCAGGCTCTCCTCGAACCGGAGCGATCCGACCGCCGACCTGCGCAGGATCACGGACGATGTCTGGCACAGATAGTCGCGCACCATCGACGATCCGCCGCTCGTCCCGACGAAGCGATAGGTGCCGCGCGTCCCGTCGAGCAATTCGACCCCCTGCTGCGCGGGCAGCGCCTTGAAAAACGCCATGGCCGCGAACATGGTCGTCGGCGGCATGGCGCTGTCGCAGAAGTAGAAATCATGCGCCGTGCCCAGGGTATCGATCCCCCAGGCCAGATGGTGCGTCGACCATTGATCGTCGGAATCCAGAAAGGCGATATAGCCGGAATCCGGCGATATGGCGTCCAGGCCGTGGTTGCGCGCCGCCGCCGGGCCAGCATTGGCCTGGCGAATGATGCGCAGCCTGATCCAATCGGGCAAGGCGAGATTATCGACATCCAGGTCGGCCGCGACCGGCGAACCGTCGTCGACGACGATCAGTTCGACTTCGGCGGGCCAGGGAAGATATTGGCAGGCGACCGACCGCACGGCTTCGCGCAGCAGCCCGCGCTTGCGCTGGAAGAACGGGATGACGACCGAAATGCGCTTTGGCATGGTCGTCCGGCGCGGGGCCATGCTGGGGTCAGGCCGCATCGGCCCCCCGCAGGGCTGTGGTCGGGGCTGGCGGGGGCGTATCCTCCCAATCCTGCCCTCGCCAGGCATCCTTCAGCGCATGGACGATGAAGCTCAGATTGCCGCGCAGATAGCGGTCCGCGAGCCGGGTCGGCTCCTGAAACAGCCGCCATGCCCATTCGAACCGCGCCCGCTGCACCCAGGCCGGGGCGCGCCGCACCCGTCCGGCGAGGAAGTCGAGCAAAGCGCCGCCGCACAGCACGGGCCGTCCGAACTCCGGCGCCCAGCGCGCCGCCCAGATCTCCTGCCGGGGATTGCCCATGCAGGCGAGCACCAGATCGGCCTTGCTCGCCCCTATGCGGTCGCTCAGGCCCGCTTCCTCCTGCGGGTCGAAGAAACCATGCTGCATTCCCACGATCGAGAGCCGCGGGCACAGGCGGCGCAGCGTCACCGCCGCGCGCTCCGCCACGCCCGGCGCCGCGCCGACCAGGAACAGCCGGAGCCCTTCGGGATGGTCCTTCAGCAGCGCGGGGATGAAGTCCGTGCCGTTGAGGTTGACGGGAAAGGAGCGGCCATAGCGCAACCGGCTCGCCAGATCGACGCCGATGCCGTCGTTCAGCACCAGCGCATTGCTCAGCGCCCCGGCCAGCCGGTCGTCCTTCCGCGCCAGATTGGCCATATGGGCATTGCAGAAGGCGATGACCTTCGGCCTTTGCGCGCGGACATGGGACCGGATTTCCGCCAGCGCCTCCGTCTGGGAAAGAACGGCGACCTTCACCGGACCGATGGCCCGCTGGCGATGGCCCAATATCTGGTCGTAGATATGCACGATGCGCGCCGAGACCTCCGGCCAGCTATAGCCGCGCAGCGGTTCGGCCGCGTCCTTCAGGGCTCCCCTGACCCTGGCGGTGCGGAAATCCTTGAGCAGCCGCGCGGCGGACAGGGGATCGTCGAAATGCAGGAGCGTGCCGACGCCCAGCTTCTCGCAGGACCGGCGATGCGCCGGAATGTCGCTGGCGGCGGGATAGAGGCCGGCGGAAACCGCCTCGATCAACGATATGCCGAACCCTTCATAGGCGCTGGCGGACGCGAAGATGCTGCTGCGCCCGATCAGCGCGCGAAGCGCCTCGTCGCTCGGGCTGTCGTGGAATTCCACCTTTTGGGATACGCCCTGTTCGACGGCGATCCGGCGCAGGTCGGACAGGGCGACGCCCATGGGCTTGCCCGCGACGATCAGCGACCAGGCCGGGTCCAGCGCATTCAACGCGGCGAACCAGCGGATCAGCCGGTCGATCCGCTTGTTGGGGGCGATGCGGCCGAAATAGAGGATCGCCCGCGCATCCGGGTCGGCGGCGGCTGCGAACTTGTCGATGTCGACGCCATTTTCCACCAGCGTCAGCCTCTGGCGGCAAATGCGCGCGAAACTGTCCTGATCCGCCTCGCTACAGGCGATCGTCGCGTGGAAGCGGCTCAGCGACAGGCGGGATATGCTGTGGAAATAGACCTGCTTCAGCCGCTGCGCATAATCTGTGTGGAAGAAGCCGCCATGGGTGCTGAGCACCATCGGCTTCTGGTGCAGAAAGCGCGTGAGGGCCAGGAAATCGACGAAGAAATCCATGGCATGGACGTGGATCAGGTCGCAATCGCGCACATGGCGCAGCACCGCCGGCGCAATGGGATAGCGCCGTCCGCCGCGGAAGGGCAGGCGGACGACCTCCACCCCGCCGATCGTTTCCCGCGCGGGCAGTTCCGCGCCATCGCCGTCGAAGATGCGGTTCAGCGTGACCATGCGCACGTCATGGCCCGCCCGCGCCTGCTCCTCGCAGAGGTTGCGGGTGAAATTCTCCAGCCCCCCGATGCCCGGATGATATTGGCGGGAGATATGGACGATCTTCATGCCTGTTCCACGCTTCATGCCGTCACACGATCATGACCGTGCCGATCAACGGCATGCCCAGCATCGACAGCTTGTTGATCGTGGACTTGAGGTCCGCCGTGGTGGTGGCGTCGCGGCTGACGGCCAGTATCGCCACCTCCGCGCCGGCCGCTGCCAGGGCGAGGTCCTCGACATGGCTGGCGTCGACCAGGCACAGGTCGAAATCGGCCATCATATCGGCCAGGTCCCGGCTGTCGGATGCGGCCGCCAGCAGGGACAGTCTGGGGATCGAGGCAGGCCGGACGAAGGCGTGGAGGTCATCCTCCGGATCGGTGGGCGTGACCGGCGTCTGGCCGAGCAGCCGGTGCTGGACGAAGTCCGACTGCTTCATGTCGACGAGCAGCGTCCGCAAGCCGCTCAGCGCCGCCGACACCGCGACATTGGCGGTCAGGATCGCCGCCTCGTCGACCGCGCCGACCGTGAGGACCGCGATGGAGGAGGGCGCCCGCCCGTCCGCCAGACGGAGCGCAGCCAGCGTCGACTGTATGTCGCGCGCCTGCACCGCCAGCCGGTCTTCCGGGTCGCTGATCGCCACGACCAGCGGATCGACCTGGATCGGCCCCACGGCATTCATCTCGGGCTTTTCGCCCGGACCGGCGGCGATGAAGATCGCGCCGGGCTGCTCGCTTCTCTCTGTGGATCGGAGTCTCATGACCATTTGGCTCCTTCAAGGCGGAGTTGCTGTCCGATGTGACGGAGGTCGGCCTGTCCCAGCACGGGCACGCCGGTCAGATATGTCATCGCATCGCGGCTGCGGACGCGGGGTTGTAGCCATTCCAGCAGGACCGCCGTGCCGATGGCGAGCATCAGGCCCAATATCGTCATCATCAGCAGCCGCACGGGAATGTTCGGCGCGTTCGGCAGCAAGGGCGCCTCGGCGGCGTTCAGATGCAGCACGTTCAGCGAAGGGATGCTGCTCTTCGCGCGCAGTTCGGCCATTTGCTGCGTCTCGGTCTCATATTGCTTCTTGGCCGATTCCACATTGCTTTCCAGCACGTTGAGCTTGCCCCGGTCGCCCGCCAGCGACAGCATGCGGGCGCGGTGCTGGTTCAGCAGCGACTGCATGGCGCCCCGGTTGGCCGCGGCGGCGGAACTGGCCGCGGACAGGCTGCCCGAAGTCTTGGCCGTTTCCTGCGCCAGTGCCGCCCGCAACTGGGCGAGCTGGGAATTGGCCGCCCGCATCAACTCATGGCTGGGGCCCAGTTCCGCCGACATCTGGCGGATTTCGGCCGACTTGGTCGCGATCTGCGCGCGCAATCCCTGGACCACCCCGCTCGACTGCACTTCGGGCATGCTCGCCCCTGCGGCGGCGCGGGCGCCCGCATCGGCGGCGGACGCTTCGGCGGTGGACAATTTGGACGACAATTCGCTCAGCCGCGTGCTTTCCGCATCGATCGCCCCGGTGGAGACGATGCCGTGCTCGCGCTGGAACTTCGCCAGTTCGCTCTGCGCGCTTTCCATCCGCGCCTCGGATTCGCTGAGGCGGGTCTTGAACCAGTCGGCGTAGCGCTTGGCGAAATCATTGCTCATCGACAGGCGGGTCTTGTTGAACGCATCGGCAAAGGCATTCGCCATCTCCGCCGATCTGGCCGCATCGGTGCTGCGATAGGCGATGTCGATGGTGCTGCCCGCCGGGCTGGGCGTGACCTCCAGCCCGCTCTGGACCCGCCGGTTCAGCCAGCCCTGGAATGTCTGGGTTCCGTTGGTCTGGTCGAACCACTGCCTGCGCAGTTCGGGTTCCTTGTCGAGGCCCAGCGCGCGCGTGACATGGCCGGTGATCGCCTCCCCGCGCAATATCTGCGCCTCGGTCGCCAGCATGGCGGCGGGTTCGCCGGCCGCGCGCGTCTCGCCCGGCAGCGGGTCGGGCGCGCGCGTGTCGAACAGCAGCGTGGCCGACGCCACATATTCGCGCGGCGTCATCAATATCCAGATCGCGGTCAGCAGCATGACGCTGCAGAATATCCCCGCCACCAGCCGCCAGCGCTGCAATATCGCGCGGAATATGTCCAATATCAGCATAGTCACTATCCTATTCGATGGCGATCCGGCCTATTCGGCGGCGATCGGGCGATGAAGATCGTTCATGCTGATGATGTTCTCATCGATCTTCTCGCTGTTCTGCGCGGCGAACAGCATGGCCAGCATGAATTGCGGCGCCAGACTGTCCTGGAAGGCGATGCGATCCTCTGCCGCATCGATGATCAGCGCGTCCCGCAACTGGGACAGGATGCGCTCGCCCCGTTCATCCGCCAGCGCGTGCCGGGTGATGAAGCCGTGGGCGGCGGCGGTGCGGGCGATGGTTTCGATCATGCTCCAGTGCGGGCTGTTCGTCGCGATCACCTTGCGGAACAGCGCGGCGTCCTCCGCATTGGTGAGCGCCCAGTCATTGACGGCCCGCGCCACCCCGGCCAGCGTCGCGGGCAGGTCGACCTTCCGTTCCTTCCGCTTGATCACCTCGAAACAGGCGAGGGCGCAGAACAGCCGGACATGATAGGGCGATCCGCAGGCGAGATGGGCGATGGTCTCCCGGCTGGCATCGGTGAAGCCCATGCCGATCGACCCCGCGCCCTTGGCGATGATGTCGAACACCGCCTGGGATTCGATCCGCGAAATCGGGATCACCGACATGTGCCGCCGCAGGGACGCATGGCCCGCGATCAGGGCATCGACCCCCGCCGCGATGCCCACCGCGACGATATGAACCGGCATGGCCGCGTCGGACAGCATCTTCATCAGCCTTGCGACGTCATGTTGCACGGCGCCGTCGGTGATGCGGTCGAATTCGTCCAGGATCAGGATGAAGCGGCGACGGGCGCGAGGCGCGATCTGCTCGACCACGTCCCGCGGATTGACCGGACGGTCCACGGGCCAGTCGACCGGCGCCCCGGCCAGGGCATCGACATAGGGCCTGATGAGCGCCCCGAAATCCTGATCGGGTTCGCACGCCGAATAGAGCACGACGAAGCCCCGGTCGTCGGCCATATTGGCGAAGACCCGCGCCAGCGACGTCTTGCCGGACCCCCGCGCGCCGTAGATCAGGGCGTGATTTCCCCGATCCAGAACGCCCTCGACCAGCAGTTCCAACTGTTCCTGCCGGCCGTGAAGATGGCTGGAACTGGTGACGGGCTGGGTCGAGTTGAACCCCTTGCGGATGGCCGACCGCAACATGTCGGCCGTCGGGGGCGCCGGCGTGGCGGGCTCGGCAGCGGCGGCGGCGGCGCGGATGGCCGCCATGCGGCGCGCCAGCTCCTTGCTCTGGGGCTTGGGCTGGGGCTTTGGCCTCAGCCACCGCGCTATCCAGGAAAACAGGGACATTTCGGGTTCCTTCCCAGCCTGATCAGAAGATGCGTTCCTGGACGGTGAAGACGTCGCCCGGCTTCACCAGCATGTCCAGGTCGGCGCGCTTGATCCTCTGGTTGCCGCGGTTGAGGCTGATCTTCTTTTCGGACCCGCCCAATGTCGGCCCGCCCGCCTGCGCCAGCATCTGGCGCAGCGTCATGCCGCTTTCATAGGTGATCTTGCCCGGCTTGTTGACCTGGCCGTAGATGAAGACGTCCTCCGCCTTGGGCACGAACAGCGAATCCCCGGGGCGCAGCATCTGCCCGGTTCCCGTCGCGCTGTTCAGGTCTTCCAGCGGGATGCGGCGGTCTTCCTCGCCCTGGCGCTGCAATATGGCGTAATCCGCGGCATCGGTCCGCGCGCCGCCGGTGCGGGCCAGCATCATCGCGATCGTCTGCGGCCGGTCCAGCGGATAGACGCCGGGATTCTGGAGATTGCCGAAGACAGTCACCGCCCGGCTGACATAGCTCACCACCTCCACATTGACGATCGGATTGACGAAATATCCGCCCGCCTTCAACTGATCGCGCACCTTGGTCGCCAGTGCATTGGCGGTCACGCCCTGCGCCACGACTTCCCCGACGCTGGGCAGGGTGACGCTGCCGTCCTCCTTGATCCGGGTTTTGACGTCGAACGGATAGGCGCCGAAGACGGAAACCCTTATCTCGTCATTGGCCCCCAATATGTAGCTGGACGCCAGCGCCGCGCCCGGCGCGGCATCGGCCGCCACCGCCGGAACGGCAGCGGAAAGGGACGCAAGGATCAGGACGGAAAGGGCAGGGAAGATCGGTTTCATGGCCAGTACCTCATAGATCCAGTCCGACGAACAGCAGTCCCGACGTGCTTTTGTACCGGAACTGGTCGACGGCCGTTGTTCGCCACTCATGGCGTATCTCCGCCCCGGCATTGAGGCGGCTGCGCAACTGGTAACGATAGCCGGCAAAGACCGCGCGGGTGCGGTCCGACCGGCGCAGCAGCGGTGTGTCGAGCTGCAATTCGCCCTTGAACGATCGGCGGCTGTAGCTTCCGCCGGCCGACAGGCCGGACCGCGCCCCCAGCTTCAGATTGCCGCGCAGGGTGAAGTCGGTCTGCACGATATAGGTCGCGCCCGTATTGCTCTGATTGCGGGAGCTGCGGTCGACATCCAACAGGATCGACAGCCGGTTGGAGGGGGTATAGACCGCCTGCGCCTCCACCCCCAGGCCGGAGAAGTCCGCAATGCCGGGCGCGCGCGGCTTGGTCTTGAAATAATTGGCGCCCAATTGCCAGCTCACGCGCGGCGCGACGGCCCGACGGAAGAGGATGCCCGCGCGGTAATTTTCCGCGCCGTCGCGCAGGCCGGGTATCGCCTCGTCGGCATTGGGGCGGCGGAAACGCTCATATTGGAACGTCGCGCGGATTTCGCCCAGGCTTGCCTTGGAATAGCCGATGCCCGCCATCGCCGTGGACGTGTCGATGTCGAATATCCGCCGCGAAGAGGCGCTGTTGCTGGTATTCAGATAGCCCACGGCGGCCACGGGGAAGAAGCCATAGGGCTTCTCGCAGTCGACCGCGACCCTGTAATCCTGCGTCCGCTGCGTATTGCCGACGACCACGCCCTGATCGGAAAGGTTCGATTGCGCGAAATTCAGCCGTGCCCTGGGCTGCACATGGCAGTAACCGGATACGGACAGATCGGCATCGGCCTGAAGACTGATCCTCTCCCGATCGAAAAATTCGAAACGCTGGTGGAAATCATAGCCGGCCGACCCGATCACCGTCAGCCGGTGAAGACCGAATTGCCGGCGGTAGGTCACGTCGACGCTGGGCGTGATGCGCAGGTCGTCCTGCTCTCCGGCGACCAGGTCGTCATTCTGCCGCAGGATGTTGCTGTCGTAGAGCAGGCGCACGGTCGGCCGGACCCGCAATCCGTCGGGCGGAACCTCCACCTCGGTCTGGGACAGGGCCGCCTGCGGGATCATGAGGGCCGCCGTGGCGGCTGCGCTCATGACGGAAAACTGCTTCATCATGGCTCCCTTGCAACGATATATTTGCTGAGCACCGCGGCCTGCGGACGGGGGCCGCCGGTCGGCTGAACGCTCATCGGATAGCGGGCGCCCCACCAGGCGCCGCCCGCCCAATAGGTCCATCCCATCCAGACGTCGCCATTGGCGCGCAAATGGGCGAGCAGAACCTCCAGCCCGCGCAGACAATTGTCGTCCGGCGGCGCGCCGAATTCACCCAGGAAGCCGCGATGGCCATTGGTCCGCAGCCATGTCGTCGCACCCGCCAGCCGCGCATCGATCAGGTCCGGACTGACGCAGCTTGTCGCCGTGCCGGAACTGTCGGCATCCAGATATTGGTGCATCTCGAACGCATAATTGCCGCCGGGATCGCGAAAATCGGCGAAGGCGAGCGCGTTGGAGTTCGATCCGCCCGTGGTCCAGCTATGCGCGCCGCTATATTTGGAACCCGGCACGAGGATGAGATTGGCCGCCCCCGTCCGCCGGATCGCCGCGACGCTGCCGTCCGCCAGCGACCGCCAGGCGGCGGGCGTCATGCCATAGGGCTCGTTCATCAGGCCGAAGGCGACGGCGCCATTGCCCTTGTAATGCTCCGCCAGCCGCTGCCACAGATCGGCCAGCATCGCCGACCCATTGGAAATCTGGTCCAGCCGCTGGCCGTCGTACCGGCCGTAATTATGCACGTCCAGCACGATGGTCCGGAACGGCGCCAGACTGGCGAACGACTTGTCGATCAGGGCCATCTCTGTCGTGGAAAGCGGCTTCAGCGGCTCCGGCTGCACCCGTTCCCAGAGGATCGGCACGCGGACGATCTGCATCCCCATGTCGATGAAGGGCTGGGCCGTCCTTGCGTCGGGATAGACATAATCCTTGCCGAAGACGCCGGGCTTGCGCGCGGAATTGAATTCCCCGCCTGCTATGTTGACGCCCGACAGAGGCGGTTGCCCGGCGGCAGGCTGCTCGGCGGTCAGCGGCAGGGCCAGCAGCATCAGCAGCGGCGCCATGGCGAGGCGAGTCGCCACACTCATCGGATGAAGCCCCTTTGTCGCCATGGCGATGCGCCTGCTTCCCCGCTAGGTGCTGAAGGGAAGGAGACATGATGAGCGCGAAAGGCGACCTGCTCGCAAAGGCCCCAGCCGGCGACGCCCCCGACAGGACGGCGGCGGACGCCCTGCCCTGGTTTCAGGGCGCCGACAGCGTGCCGACCCATTTCGGCATGGTGGGACTGCTCCAGGAAAAGGGGATGGTCGTGGATCTCGGCGCGCCCCAGCCGGGCGGCACGCGGCCGATCCATTACCGGCGGTCTTCCGGCGCGCTGCTGTCGATTTCCGTCCCGCTCTCCATGACGATCGCGGCGGGCGATTTCCTGCTCGTGAAGTCGCTGACCTGCCCCGACGGCGCGGTGCGGCCGGTCGCGGTGCGCCCGCCGGCCAGCCCGGACTGGATCGCCATAGCCGATCTGGAGGGCATATTGCGACACTATGGCGCGGGCGCATCCCGCTTCGTCCGATGGAGCGCCGGTGCGGGCGCGGCCTGCGGCATTGCCGCGCTGTGCGGGGTCGCGGCGCCCGTCACGGCGCTGGCGGGCATGGTCGCGGG